>NZ_JBRRET010000010.1:0-104533 GCF_056760435.1 Stenotrophomonas sp. STEN008
CACCCCCCCAAATTTTGTTCATTCTCGCCTTCGCCGGCCTTTTTATTTTTTGGGGGTTTTTCCTAACTAATTTTTTTGGTGTGGCCGTTGGGGCTGGTTCCCCGGGCCCGGGGGGGCTGGGGGGGGGGGGGGGCGCGCCACGTCCAGCGAGTTCGCGGTGGAGGTCTTGACGATGCCCAGGCCGATGCCCGGCTCGCCATTGCTGCGGTAATAGGCGCGGCGCTCGGCCGACGCCAGCTCGATCTTCGCCACGTCGCCCATGCGCACGACGTAACCGTCGCTGCCCTTGCCCAGCGGGATGGTCGCGAAGTCTTCGGGCTTGATGTAATTGCGTTCCACGCGCAGGGTGAAATCGCGGTCGGTGGATTCGATGCGCCCGGCGGGCAGTTCCACGTTCTCGTTGCGCAGCGCGGTTTCCACATCACCGGTGGTCAGTCCACGCGCGGCCAGCTGATCGCGGTCCAGCCAGATGCGCATCGCATAGCGCTGGCGACCACCGATGCGGACCTGGGCGACGCCATCGAGGCTGGAAAAGCGGTCGACCACATAGCGGTCGGCGTAGTCGCTCAGCTCCAGCGTATCCATGGTCGAGGAGACCATGTTGAACCAGATGATCGGATCGGCATCGCTCTCGACCTTGGCGATCTCCGGCGGGCGCGCCTCTTCCGGCATGCGGTCGGCAACCCGGCTGACGGCATCGCGCACGTCATTGGCCGCGGCCTCAATATCACGGTTGGAGGTGAACTCGATGCTGACCTGCGAGCGGCCGTTGGTGCTGCGCGCGTTGATGGTATCGATGCCTTCGATGCCGGCGAGCGCATCTTCCAGCACCTGGGTGATCCGGCTTTCGATGACCGCTGCCGAGGCACCGGTGTAGTCGACCGACACCGACACGATGGGCGGATCGATGGCCGGCAGTTCGCGCAGCGTGAGGCGGGTGAAGGACATGATGCCCAGCACCACCAGCAGCAGGCTCATCACCACGGCGAACACCGGCCGCTGGATGGAAACGTCGGACAGCTTCATCCGCCCTGTTCCTCGGTCGCGACCGGCGCAGGCGCATCGGCAGGCTTGGCACCGCTGGCCGGCGCCGCATCACGGGCGGCCACCTTCAGACCCGGGCGCAGCTTGCCGGTGCCGTCGACCACGATGCGCTGACCGGCGGCCAGCCCCTGCTTGATCTCGACCACGCCGGCACGGCGCGCGCCGGTGACCACGTCCACGCGCTCGACGCTGTCGTCCGCGCCGATGCGGTACACGAAACTGTCACGGCCCACCTGCACCACCGCGATCTCCGGGATCACCAGCGCCGGGCGCTCGGGGCGGAACAGGCGCACATCGAGCAGCATGCCCGGGCGCAGCGCATGGTCGGCGTTGGCGAAGTCGGCCCGCACGGTCACCGCGCGGGTGGCCGGGTCGATACGTGCATCGATGGTGGTGACCTCTCCTTCGAACGTGCGCCCGGGCCACGCGACGCTGGTCGCGCTGACCTTGTCGCCCGCCGAAAGCGCGGCCAGTTCCACTTCCGGCACCTGGAAATCGACGTGCATGCGCTCGATGTCATCCAGGGTGGCAATCACCGTGGTCGGCGTCAGCAGCGTGCCAGGGCTGACCTGGCGGATACCCAGCACGCCTGCGAACGGCGCACGCACACGACGGTCGCCGATGTCGGCCTGCATCTGCGCGACACGGGCCTCGGCGGCATCGCGGATCGACTTCTGCGTATCCAGCGTGGCGCTGGACACCAGCCGCTGCGTGGCCAGTTCGCGCTGCCGGCGGTACAGCTGGTCGGCCTCGTGGAAGGTGGCCTGCGCCTGCACCAGCGCCGCTTCCTGGGCCTGGCCACGCAGAGTCACGATCGGCGCACCCGCAGCGATCTGCTGGCCGCTTTCGAAGTGCACCTTCTCCACGATCTCACTGACCTTGGCGGTGACGCTGATCGACTCCCGCGCCTTGGCCGTACCCAGCGCCTGCAGGGTGTCGTTCCATTGCGTGGGCTGCACGATCTGCGCGGTGACCGGCACCGCTTCCCCCTGCCGTCGCGCGGCGGCCTCCTGTTTGCCTGCGCACCCGGCCAGGACGGCCAGGCTGAGGCCAAGGGCCAGGGTCGAAGCGATACGAGCCAACATGAACGGTCCTGATTGATCCACGGCCGCCGAGTGTAGGCATCCCCCCGCGAAGGCGGTATATGCCAAGCGTTTACCGGCGTGGAACCGGCGTCGCGATAGCGGCCTGAACCCGTTCCATGCAAGGGTCTGTGCGGCGGTGTCGGCGTATGTCGGGATGTATCCGGGCGACCGCTGGGCGTGCTGCTGCCGTAGAGTCGGACAGGTCCGGCGGAGGGCGTCGGACCGGGTCGGATCCTGGCGGGGATCCGATCCGGTTGTTCCTCTCCGCGGCCGATCCATCGGGGCCTGGCCGCGTTGTTGCTGTTGCGCCAGTTCTTCGCAGGTGCAGGGCGCAGCCCTGCCCGAGCACCCTCACACCGTGATGGTCTGGGTCAGCGATTCCCAGGTCGGCGGCAGCGGCCACGCGGCCACCTGGTTGCCGTCCAGCACCCGGCGCAGGTCCCGCGGATCGATCTGTGGCGCCAACACATGCACCAGCTCCAGCGCGTAATCGCGCAGCACGCGGTCACGCGGCAGCACCGCCCAGGCGATGCACTCGGCGATCGGAGCGGGTGCCGGCCATGCCTTGAGGTCTTCGTCGAGGGAACTGACCGCCATTTCGGCCAGCAGGCCCACACCCAGGCCGGTACGGACATAGGTCTTGATCAGATCGGCGTCCAGCGCAGTCAGCGCCAGATCCGGAACCAGCCCGTTGGCAGCAAAGGCACGCTGCAGCGACGAGTTCGGGCGCGTGGACGATTCATAGCTGATCAGCGGCTGGCGGGCGAGCGCCGCCAGGTCCGGTGCGCGGCCCGCGCGATCCAGCGGATGGCCCTTGGGCACCACCACCAGCCGCCGCCAGCGGAACAACGGTACGGCGATGCCATCGCCAGGCTCCCCACCGGCCGTACTGATGATGGCGATGTCCGCATCACCCTGGTTCAACCGATCCAGCGCATCGGCTTCGGCGGCCTGCTGCAGGTGCACGCTGACCTGCGGATACGCCTGCTTGATCGCCGCCACCGCCGGCGGCAGCACGAAGCGCGCCTGGGTATGAGTGGTGGTCAGAATCAGCTGACCCTGGCTTTCGCGGCGCTGGTTGGCCGCGTAGGTGCGGATGTTGTTGGCCTCGGCCAGCACGGCGCGCGCGCGGGAGATCACCTCGGTACCGGCCGGGGTAACGGACTCCAGGCTGCGACCCTTGCGTACGAACAACAGGAAGCCCAGCTCGTCCTCCAGCTGCTTGAGCTGCTTGGACAGGCCGGGTTGGGTGGCGTGCACGCGCGAGGCAGCCAGCGTGATGTTCAGCTCGGCGTCGGCGATGGCGACCAGATAGCGCAGCTGGGTCAGCGTCATGGGCGGGCAGGCAGCAGGGGCGGAGGTCCACTCTAGGGTCAGTTACCGTCACCAGCTTATAACCAAAGGTTGTTTAAGAAAGGCATCTGGTCATTTCCGGGCGTCATATGCCGGCGCTACGGTCAGCCGGCAGCCGCTGGCGTGAACAGCCAGCCCTCCCTCTTCCGCCCGCCGTCCTGGCGCGGCCCCGCCTCCGGAGCGCTTCCATGGCCCTGTACGACTCCATCCTCGACACCGTCGGCAACACCCCCATCGTCAAGCTGCAGCGCCTGGCGCCGCCGCAGGTCAGCCTCTACGCCAAGGTCGAGTCGTTCAATCCCGGCGGCTCGGTCAAGGACCGCCTGGCGCTGGCGATCATCCTCGACGCCGAGGCCCGTGGCCTGCTCAAGCCGGGTGACACCATCGTCGAAGCCACCTCGGGCAACACCGGCGTGGCGCTGGCGATGGTGGCCGCCGCCCGTGGCTACAAGTTCGTGGCGACCATGGTCGAGACGTTCTCGGTGGAACGCCGCAAGCTGATGCGTGCCTACGGCGCCAAGGTGATCCTGACCCCGGCGGCGGAACGTGGCAGCGGCATGGTGCGCAAGGCGCGCGAACTGGCCGAACAGCATGGCTGGTTCCTCGCCAGCCAGTTCGCCAATCCGGCCAACCCGGCCTACCACCGCAACACGACGGCGGCGGAGATCCTGCGCGACTTCGCCGGCAGGCGCCTGGACTATTTCGTCAGCGGCTGGGGAACCGGCGGAACCCTCACCGGTGTCGGCGAGGTGCTGAAGGTCGCACGGCCGCAGACCCGCATCATTGCCACCGAGCCAGCCGGCGCCGCGCTGCTCAAGGGCGATGACTGGAAGCCGCACAAGATCCAGGGCTGGACGCCGGACTTCGTGCCGGACGTGCTCAACCGCGACGTGGTGGACGAGCTGCTGAGCGTGGACGACGAACGCGCCATCGCCACCGCGCGCCGGCTGGCCGCCGAGGAAGGCATCTTCGTCGGCATCTCCGCCGGCGCCACGGTCGCCAGCGCGCTGGATGTGGCCAGCCGCGCCGAGCCGGGTTCGGTGATCCTGGCGATGCTTCCGGATACCGGCGAGCGCTACTTCTCCACGCCCCTGTTCGCCGACGTGAACGAAGGTTCCGACGACGACTGGCTGGCCGGCCTGCCGTGATGCACAGGGTCGGATCCCTTTCCCGTCCGGGAGAGGGCTCTGACCCTGCCGGCGCACCTCGGAAACATGGGGTCAGAGCCTTTTCCATACGGAAAAGGATCTGACCCCTTTCTGCTTCAGCCTGCGTGAAGGTGGCGACCGCCATCGTGCGTGAAGACCGTCGGATCGCAGCGCGTGAGACGGTCATGACGCAGCATCGATGGCCTGTCCCCTACGCTGGGTACAGCCGCCGCAGGTACTGCGCGGAACATCCGACAGGCAGGAGACGGACGCATGAAGATCGAAGTGTGGCAGGGCGACATCACGACCCTGGCGGTGGATGCGATCGTCAACGCGGCCAATGAATCGCTGCTGGGCGGCGGCGGAGTGGACGGTGCGATCCACCGTGCCGCCGGCCCCGGCCTGCTGGCCGAATGCCGGCAACTGCCGGAACTGCGCCCAGGCGTGCGCTGCCCGACCGGTGAAGTGCGCGCCACCGGCGCCCATGCATTGCCGGCGCGGCACGTGCTGCACACGGTGGGCCCGGTCTGGCACGACGGCCTGCGCGATGAACCCGCGCTGCTGGCCAACTGCTACTGGAAGTCGCTGCAGCTGGCCGAATCGCTCGGGGTGCAGTCGATCGCGTTCCCGGCCATCAGTTGTGGCGTGTACGGCTATCCGCTGTACCAGGCCGCGCAGATCGCCGTGACGGAAACCCTGGCGTGGCAACGCAGCCATGCACAGCCGATGCGGATCGTGCTGGTTGCTTTCAATACCGCCACGGCCAAGGCGTATCAGCAGGCCCTGGCCAGTGCCGGGCAGAACGCGGACAACGAAGTGCGCGGCACGCTGCTGCCGCCACTGGGCGATACCGGCTTCGCTGCCGCGCATTGAACACGGGGCGGCAGCACTGAAGAAAAGGCCGGGCAATGCCCGGCCTTTTCATTGCGGCAGTGCCCCTGGACGCGTCAGCGGCTGGCCGCGTCGACTGCGGCGTCATCCGGCACGGCCGCCGCATCCGCCGCTGCGCGGGCCGCCGACGCCGCGGCGCCGGCAGCGCTGGCGCCATCGATCTGCACGCGCACCTCGACCAGGCCCTGCTCGTCGCTGAGGCTGGAAACATCGACGGTGTAATGACCGGCCGGCAACGATTCCTGCAGACGCGCGTTGGTGCCGTTGCCGCCGTCGTCGTCGACCAGCTCGACGTCACCGCCGACCACACGCAGCACGGTGTCCACCTGACCGGAGATCGCATCCAGGCGAACGTCGCCCGGACGCTCCAGTGTCAGCAGGAAGCGACGGCGACCTTCGCTGTCGAGCATGGTGAACACGCTGCCCGACTGCGGCAGTTGGGTACCATCGCGCTCGACGATGTTGCCCGGCAGCTCGGTGCGGGCAACGGTCAGCTTGAAGGTGCCGGACGCATCGTCGTCCAGCCCGCGCACGCCCAGCGTGTACTTGCCGGGCTGCAACGGCAGCGACAGGCGCGAATTGGTGCTGTCACCGCCATCGTCGTTCTCCGCGTCGATCTCGCCGCCCTTCAGCTTCAGCACGGTATCGAACGCATCGGACGACAGGTTGACCTCATAGAGGCCGGCCTTGTCCACCTGCAGGGTGTAGTCCTGCGATCCGGAAACCAGCATGTCCACGACTTCGCCGCTGCCTGCGATGGGCTTGCCGTCGTAGGGCACCAGCTTCTCTACCCGCAGGCGGTAAGGGCCGTAGGCGGTCGGGCTGTCGGCGTTGACCGCCACCTGGTAGGTGCCGGCACCGTTGGCGCGGAACGCCAGCGATACATCCCCGCTGCGCTCATAGCCGGTGCGGCTGCTGGCGACCAGGCTGCCATTGTTGAACACGGCAATCGAGCCACTGAGGGCACCGGTCAGCTTCATGCCCACCAGCTGCTTGTCCTCCAGCGTGATCTGGTACAGCTGGTGGTGGCTGCCGTCATTGAAATTGATGCCGCTGCGCGAGGTGATCTCGCCGGAAACGGGCTTGTCGAACTCGAGCGACGGGGCCTTGCCCACATCCGCATTGCTGCCGGAGCGGTTGCAACCGCCTGCGGCGAGGACCGTAGCAACGGCCAGCGTGATTGCTGCCAAACGCATGTTTTTTCTCCTTGGCCTTCCATGTGTGTCCCCCGGGCCGGCCGGGCCCGCGGGAGGCGGAAAAGATACCCGCAAAAGCAAACGCCGGCGTGAGGCCGGCGTTGCCCTGTTCACCCTGCGATGGAACCGATCAACCGTTCCACTTGCCCAGTGCAGCCAGGCCGTTTTCCTTGGCGCGCTCGAACACGGTCTTCTGCGCGGCGGCGTAGTTGCCCTTCATGTCCTTGGCCCACAGCTTCAGTGCCGCCTGCTGCATGGCACGGCCGTAGGAGAAGCTCAGCGGCCACGGCAGGTTGCCCAGCTGGTTCATCGCATTGAGGTGGGCGGTGGACTGTTCATCGCTCTGGCCGCCGGACAGGAACACCACGCCCGGCAGGATCGCCGGCACGGTGCTCTTCAGGCACATCACGGTGGACTCGGCCACTTCCTCGACGTCGGCCTGCTCTTCGCAGTCCTTGCCCGAGATGACCATCGAAGCCTTCAGGATGGTGCCTTCCAGCAGCACGTTCTGCTGGTACAGGGCGTCGAACAGCGAACGCAGGGTGGCTTCGGTGACTTCGTAGCAGGTCTCGATGTCGTGGTCGCCGTCCATGATCACTTCCGGCTCGACCATCGGCACCAGGCCGCATTCCTGGCACAGCGCGGCGTAGCGGGCCAGCGCATGGGCGTTGGATTCGATGCAGGTGCCCGACGGAATGCTCTCGCCGATGTTGATGACCGCACGCCACTTGGCAAAGCGCGCACCCAGCTTGTAATACTCCTGCAGGCGCTCACGCAGGCCGTCCAGGCCTTCGGTGACCAGTTCGCCCGGGCAGCCGGCCAGCGGATGCGCACCCTTGTCCACCTTGATGCCCGGAATCATGCCGTGGTCGGCCATGTACTTGGCGAACGGCACGCCGTCCTTGGTCGACTGGCGGATGGTTTCGTCGTACAGGATGGCGCCGGAAATGTGCTCGTTGAGCTTCGGCGTGGTCAGCAGCAGTTCGCGATAGGCGCGACGGTTCTCCTCGGTGTTCTCGATGCCCACGCCGGCGAAGCGCTTGGCGATGGTACCGGTGGATTCGTCGATCGCGATGATGCCCTTGCCCGGGGCAACCATGGCCTGGGCGGTTTCAGCCAGCTGTTCGATGCTCATGTACTTCCTGTGGCGGGTGCGGGAAAAACGTAAGTATAGCCCCGCAGCCCGTGGCCTCGACGTGGAGGCCAGACTGGAAACGATTCCAATGTCCGTTCAGGACAGGCGCTGTCCTGCAGCGTTCCGGTCAGAGCCCCGGTGGGGCTCCGACCCGGTTCCGCAGCGGTTACAGATCGCCCAGACCGCTGGCGCGACCGTCTTCGCCCACCTCGAGCAGGCGCAGGGTGTTGGTCGCACCGTGGGTTTCCATGTGCTCACCGCTGGTGAACACCACCCGATCGCCGGCCTGCAGCAGATCCGATTCGACCAGCAGGCGGATGCTGCCACGTGCGGCTTCGCGCGGGGTCAGGCCACGGCTGTCGAAATTGATCGGAAACACATCGCGCATCAGCGCCATCTGCCGGCGTGCGCCGTCATGGCGGGTCACCGCGAACACCGGTGCCTTGGCACGGAAGCGCGACAGGTAGCGCGCGGTACCGCCGGACTCGGTCATGGCCACGATGGCCCGCACGCCCACGTGCTGGGACAGGAACATGGTCGCCATCGCGATGGCCTGGTCGGCGCGCTCCAGGTTGCGCGGCGACGCATTGAAGTCGGTCTCGGTCTGGAACTGGCGCTCGGCGCCCAGGCAGATGCGCGCCATCGCCTCCACGGCCTTGACCGGATACGCACCGGCAGCGGTTTCGGCCGACAGCATCACCGCATCGGTGCCGTCGATCACCGAGTTGGCCACGTCCAGCACTTCCGCGCGGGTCGGGATCGGGCTTTCCACCATCGACTGCAGCATCTGGGTGGCAGTGATCACCACCTTGTTCTGCGCCAGCGAAGCCTTGATGATCTTCTTCTGCAGGCCCGGCAGTTCGGCATCGCCGATTTCCACGCCGAGGTCGCCGCGCGCCACCATCACCACGTCACTGGCCTCGACGATCTCCTCCAGGTTCTCGATCGCTTCGGTGCGCTCGATCTTGGACACCAGCGCGGCGTAGCAGCCGTGCGATTCGGCGATCGCGCGGGCATCGTTCATGTCCTGCGCATTTCGGCAGAAGGAAACGGCGATGAAGTCGACACCGATCTTGGCGACGATCCCGATCAGTTCCTTGTCGCGCTCGGTCAACGCGCCCAGCGACAGGCCACCGCCCTGCTTGTTCAGGCCCTTGCGATCAGACAGCACCCCGTCGTTGAGCACGGTGCTGATGATCCGCTCACCCTGCACCTCGACGACCTGCAGCTGCATCAGGCCGTCATCGAGGAGCAGGACATCACCGGGGCCGACGTCCTGCGGCAGGCCGAGGTAGCTCACACCCACCTGCGTGGCATCGCCGGCCGGTGCGTTGGGCGAGGCGACCAGATCGAAACGGTCGCCCGCCTTGAGATGGATCTTGCCTTCGGCAAAGCGCTCGATGCGGATCTTCGGGCCCGGCAGGTCGGCCAGGATGCCCACTTCCACGCCCACCCGCTGTGCGGCGGCGCGCACGTCGGCGGCACGCTTGGCCTGGCCGGACGGGTCACCGTGGCTGAAGTTCAGGCGCACCACGTTGACGCCGGCGCGGAACAGATCCTCCAGCACGCCCGGCGGATCGGTGGCCGGACCGAGGGTGGCTAGGATCTTGGTGCGACGCTGACGCTCGAACATGGTGAATGGGCCTCTCCCGTTAAAGCACGGAAATTAGCACATCCTTCACGCCCCATGTATGCGGTTACAACCTTGTGCTGCCTGACTCTGCGGGACATGCAACGGACATCGCCCGGACATACGCCGGCGCAGGGTGCCCGGTATCAGGCCAACAGTGTCGTCAGCTGGACCGGCTCGCGTGCCAGCTGGCCCGCACCGGCTTCAGTGAGCTCCGCTTCGCCACCAAACCCCCACAGCACACCGATGCTGCGCAGGCCGTGGTGACGCGCGCCCTCGATATCCATGCGACGGTCGCCGATCATCCAGCACTGCGTGGGCGACACCTGCAGCCGGCGCAGCGCTTCGCCGACCAGCTCGGGCTTGTGGCTGCGCGAACCATCCAGGGTCGAGCCGATGATGTCCTCGAACAATCCGCCGAACGGCAGATGGGCCAGGATCCGGCGCGCGTGCGGCTCGTTCTTGGCGGTGACCACCGCCAGGCGGTGGCCACGCGCATGCAAGGTGCGCAGGGCGTCCTCCACCTGGGGGTACACCGTGTGCTCGCGCCAGCCCTCGGCATCGAAGCGCTCGCGGTAGTACCCGACGGCCTGCTCCACCCGCGCCGGTTCGATGAACAGCGGCGCGAACGTGGTGCGCAGCGAAGGCCCGATCCAGCCCAGCAGGGTTTCCCGCGCCGGCACCGGATGCTCCATCTTCTGCAGCGCATAAGCGATGCAGGTGGTGATGCCCACCTGCGAATCGATCAACGTACCGTCCAGGTCGAAGAAGAGCGTCGCGCGTTCTTCCGGTGCCGGGTGGGCAGAACCGGCCTGGGTGCCGTCCGGGTTCATGCGCCGCGCGCGGCGAGCGCGGCCACGGCCGGCAGGGTCTTGCCTTCCAGGAATTCCAGGAACGCGCCGCCACCGGTGGAGATGTAGCTCACGTCCTTGGCGATGTCGAACTTGTCGACCGCTGCCAGGGTGTCGCCACCGCCGGCGATGGAGAACGCCGGGGACGTGGCGATGGCACGCGCCAGCGCTTCGGTTCCCTTGCTGAAAGCTTCAAACTCGAACACGCCGACAGGGCCGTTCCAGACCACGGTGCCGGCATTCGCAATCAGCTGCGCGTACTGGGCAGCGGTCTGCGGACCGATGTCCAGGATCAGATCATCTTCGGCGACCGCATCCACGGCCTTCACTTCGGCAATGGCGTCGGGCAGGAACTGCTTGGCCGTGACCACGTCCACCGGAAGCGGAATCTCGGCCCCGCGCGCCTTGGCGTCGGCAACGATCTTCCGGGCGGTGTCCAGCAGGTCCGGCTCGTACAGCGACTTGCCGACCTTGTAGCCGGCAGCCGCGATGAAGGTGTTGGCGATGCCGCCCCCCACGATCAGCTGGTCGACCTTGCCCACCAGATTGGCCAGCAGTTCCAGCTTGGTGCTGACCTTGCTGCCGGCCACGATGGCCAGCAGCGGCTTGGCCGGTGCGTCCAGCGCCTGCGCCAGGGCATCCAGCTCGGCCATCAGCAGCGGGCCACCCGCGGCGACCGGGGCGAAACGGATCACGCCATGGGTGGACGCCTGCGCGCGGTGCGCGGTACCGAAGGCATCCATCACGAACACATCGCACAGCGCGGCGTACTTCTTCGACAGGGCTTCGTCATCCTTGCCCTCGCCGACGTTCATCCGGCAGTTTTCCAGCAGCACCAGCTGCCCCGGCTGCACCTCGACGCCGTCGATCCAGTCGCGTACCAGCGGCACCTCGCGACCCAGCAGTTCGGACAGGCGTGCGGCAACCGGTGCCAGCGAATCGGCTTCGCTCCACACGCCTTCCTTCGGCCGGCCCAGGTGCGAGGTGACCATCACCGCCGCGCCCTGCTCCAGTGCGCGCTTGAGCGTCGGCAGCGAAGCGGTGATGCGCTGTTCGGAAGTGATGCGGCCATTCTCGATCGGCACGTTCAGATCCTGGCGGATCAGCACGCGCTTGCCGGAGAGGTCGAGGTCGGTCATGCGGACGATGGACATGGGCAACTCTTGGGCTCAGGGACGGGGTGCCGGCGTTCGGCAGACCGTCATTGTATCGGCTGCGGCAGAACGGATGGCGCCGGCCGCAGCGCCGCTCCATGCGCGGCCGGGATTCGTCGGGATCTACGCCGAAGGCGAAGGCTTCTGCCTGAGCAGGCTGACCGCCAGACCGCCCACGACCAGGACCCCCACGCCCAGCAGCGCCCACAGCAGCCAGGCCTTCCAGTCCCGCTGCGGTTCCAGCGCTGCGTCTCCGGCCAGCGGCTCGGGGCGGCCCTCCAGGCGTGCCAGCGTCGGCTGCCAGGCCGGATCGTTGCGCTGGCGAAGTTCCTCGATGAGCACCCCGATCGGCGCCTCCGCGCGGCGCGCCGTCGCGCTGCCCACCGCCAGTGCATAGGGCGCAGCGCCCTGGCTCAGGAACACCATCACTTCCGGCTGGTAGCCCAGGCGCAGGGTGGGGGCGCCGGCGATCTCCGCCGGGCTTGCCACCAGCTTCCAGTAGCGGTCGCGGTGCACATCGCCCAGCACCTGCGCCGCCGACTGCTGACGCGGGCCCTGCGTTCCCTGCTGCAGCTGATAGGCGATCCACGGTGCACTGCGTCGTTGCCACTGCGCGCCTTCATCGTCGCGGCTGAACAGCGTCCACTGCACCAGGCTGTTGTCGGTACTGGCGACATCGGCGCGCGCGATCGGGAAACGGCCGTCCAGTTCGAATGTGTATTCGCCCTTGCCCTGCGCTATCGGCGTCAGTGACAGCCATTCCCAAGGCAACGTCGCCGGTGCCGGCGGAAGCTCGGCGAGCACGCCATGCAGGGCAGGCAGTCGCGCGTCGCCCTGCGGCAGCACGCGCAGATAGCGCGCATTGCCGTCAACCTGCAGGCGTCGCTGCAGCAACCGTTTGCCGGCGCGCTGCAGGTCCACCAGCGGAATGTCCCGACCGATGGAGCGCCAATGCTGCAGGTCATCGCTGGCATCAAGCTGAACCTGCGCCTGCAGCGGCTGGCCACTGTCGGCCCAATCCAGCACCAGCGCCGCCAGCGGCTGCTGGCCGAGCACGCTGGCATCGATCAGCCAGCCGCCCTGCCCGTTCACCGTTCCGGCGCCGACACGCGCTTCGACCCGGCGCACACGGCCGTCGGTATCGCGCTCGGTCAGCAACTGCAGGTCGTTGCGTTGTGAATCTGCCAGCGGCGGCAGTGCGAACCAGGGCAGCTCGCGCTGCACCGGCGGCTGTGCCAGCGGCGCGTCGGGTGCCAGCAATGCCGACGGCAGGGCCTGTCCGGCCGCGTTGAACACCTGCAGGTCACCCAGGTCTGCTGCGCCTGCACGGCGGTAGATCGCCGGTTCCAGCACCACCCGATAGGCGCCGGACTGCGCACTGGACAGCGTCAGCGGCCACTGCTCGGCGTACTGCGTGCGGTAGTCGGACGCGTGTACGGCCATGGTGGCGAACAGGCCCAGCATCGCCGGCACCACCATCCTGCTCCACATTCTCATTGGTTTTCCTCCACGGATGGCACCGCGCCCGGTGGCGCCGGTGCCAGATAGCCGACGACCGTACACAGCAGGCCATAGGCGATGAACGATGCGATCCCGAGCAGGTTGCCCAGGTGCTGGCGATCGATGAGGACCAGCTTGGCCAGGACCACGCCCATCAGCACCGCACCGACCATCCACAACACACGTTGGCCACGACGCGAGCCCCATACCCAGGCGATCACGCCGAGCACGCTCCACAGCACGGTCAGGCTGGTCTGGGCCAAGCTGTAGCGCGCCATCGACGTACTCCAGGCCAGTCCCCCCCAGTGGTGCACGCCATGCAGGACCAGGCTGGTCAGGGCGATGAAGCCCGCCAGTGCCAGCACCGGCAGGCGCAGCCTGCGCAGCGCGGGCGGTGCCACATCGCTGTACAGCCAGCGCGCCAGCAGCAACAGGCTCAGCCACTGCCCCATCTCGGCCGGGTTCAGCACCGGCAGCCACGGCAGCGGTGCCGCAGTGCCCGGCAGCAGCTGGCCCAGCAGCCATCCGGTCGCCAGCAGCGCGAACAGCACGCACTGCAGCGGCACGCGTGCGGCATCGAATGCCGGGCCCAGCGGCCAGCGCAGCCAACCCCAGCGCCACAGTGACAGGGCGGCCAGCAGCAACCAGGGCAGCGTCACCAGCAACAACGTCCAGCCCTGTGCCAGGCCAGCCTCGCCGCCTCCCCACAGGGCCAGCAGCGAAAGCAGCGATGGCCACAGCAGCCACCACAGGAACTGGGCGATGCGCGCCACCGTGTCGCCGCCCTGGCGCAGGCACAGCAACGTGCGCACCCCCAGCACGGCGAACAGCGCCCATGCCAGGGCGCCGTGGCCCGCGAACGGTTGCTGGTGTGCATGGCTTTGCGCCAATGCCAATGGGAACGCCATCGCCAGCATCGCCAGTGCGGTCATCCCCAGCGCACGTGCCGGTTGCCGGCGCTGCACCTCGGCTGCCAGCCAGGCGGTCGCCGCCGCCAGCACCAGCAGTGCATCGGCCTGCGAGGCATGCGCGAGGAAACGACCGATCTCGTGCACCCAGCCGCCGAGCCACCACAGCAGGCCCCACAGGTAGTAGACCAGGGCGATCTCATGACGTGCCCGGCGCTGGTAGCTCCACGCCGACGCCAACCCCGCCACGGCCAGCAGCAGCGCACCGATCGCGGTGGGATTGAGCAGCAGGCGCCCGTCCTCGTGCCAGTGGTTGCCACCTGCCACGAAGGCGAATGCCGCCGCCATCTGCAGCAGCGCAGCGGACACCTGTGGCAGCCAGCGCCTCTGGCGCAGACCGAGCCAGGCCAGCCCGGCACCTTCCAGCGCGAACACCGCACCGGTGGCACGCGCCGACAAGGCCAGCGGCACGGCCAGCGTGGCGAAACCCACCGCCAGCACTGCGTGCGACTGCGCCAGCACCGTATACGAGGCCCGGGCGATCAAGGCACGCGCCAGCACCGCGTAGATCGCCCCCAGGCCCAGCGCGCACAGTGCCAGTGTCATCGGCTGTTCGTGCAGCATCGCCGCCTGCAGCGAGAAGGCGATCAACGGCGTGCCGAACACCAGGCTGCCATCGACCAGATCGCGGCGACCGGCAGGCTGCCTGCGCGCGTACAGCAGGGGAATCAGCAGATAGAAGGCGAAGAACAGCAGCAGGAACGGTTCGGTGCTGGAGAACTTCTCGGCCCTGTACTGAAGCACGCCCCAGAGCGTGCCGATACCGAAGGTGAACGCGAAGCCCAGCAGGTTCAGCGCGCGCCACGGACGGAACCAGGCGATGGCGAAGATGCCGGCGTTGAGCACTGCGTAGTAGCTGAAGAGGCCGACATGGTTGCCACTGCCGGTCGACAGCCACAGCGGGGCCATGAAGCCCGCCAGGATGCCCAGCACCGCCAGGGTGCGCGAGTTCTGCAGCACTGCCAGCACGCACAGGCCGGCGACCAGCGCGATCGAACTGGCGAACGCAAATCCCGGCGCAAGCAGTTCAAAACGCTTGAATGCCGCGAAGATGGTCAGCAGCAGCACACCGATGGCGCCGCCCTGCAGGGCCAGCGCGAACAGGCGCCGGCGTTCGCGCTGATGCCAGCCGAAGGCCAGCAGGCCCAGCGCACCAGCGGTGACGGCCGCCAGCCGGAGTTCGACCGGGAGCACCAGCCAGCCCTGGTCACTGACGTACTTCAGCAGCGCGGCAACACCGGCCAGCAGCACCAGCATGCCGATCTTGACCGGCACGTTGCCCTCGGTGAACCAGCGTTTGACGGCGCCGATGCCACGCTCGAAGAAGCCCGGCCCGGCCGGCTCGACCGGCGGCGCGGGCGGGGGCGGCGTGGCCGGCAGCGGTGGTGGTGGCGGCGCTGCCTGCCGCGGCGGCGCCGGCACGGACGATTCCGGCGCATGGGCCGCCACGGGAGAAGGTGCTGCCGCAGCCCGCGGTCGCTCCATGGCTGGCGCGTCCGTTGCCGGAACGGGGGCGGGCCCGGGCGGTGGCGCGGCAGCGCGCGGCGATTGCGACACATCGGCCAGTGCGCTCTCAAGCGCAGCGACCCGGCGCCGCAGGCCGGCGATCATCACCAGCGCGACCACCAGCAGCAGCGGAATCGCCAGCAGTATCAATACGACCAGGGCTATCAGTGCTTCCATTGCGTGCCTTCCCATGCGATCCCGCGCCCCTGCGGCGGCGGTCGGACCGCCCCATGCTACGACAGGGCCGGTCCCTCAAACGACGAACCCCGGCCAGGCCGGGGTTCGTGCGCGATCTTCGCCGGCCTTACTTGGCGGCGACGACCCTGGCCATTTCCAGGCACTTGTTGGAGTAGCCCCACTCGTTGTCGTACCACGACACGAGCTTGACGAAGGTACCGTCCAGGGCAATGCCGGCTTCGGCATCGAACACCGACGTGTGAGTCTCACCGCGGAAGTCGGTGGCCACGACCTTGTCTTCGGTGTAGCCGAGGATGCCCTTCAGCGCGCCTTCGCTCTGTGCCTTCACTTCGGCGCAGATCTCGGCGTAGGTGGCTTCCTTTTCCAGTTCGACGGTCAGGTCGACCACCGACACGTCCGAGGTCGGCACGCGGAAGCTCATGCCGGTGAGCTTCTTGTTCAGTTCCGGAATGACCACGCCGACCGCCTTGGCCGCACCGGTGGAGGACGGAATGATGTTCTCCAGGATGCCGCGGCCGCCGCGCCAGTCCTTGTTGGACGGGCCGTCAACGGTCTTCTGGGTGGCCGTGGCGGCGTGCACGGTGGTCATCAGGCCACGCTTGATGCCCCACTTGTCGTTGATGACCTTGGCCAGCGGGGCCAGGCAGTTGGTGGTGCACGAGGCGTTGGAGATGATCGCCTGGCCGGCGTAGGTCTTGTCATTCACGCCGAACACGAACATCGGCGTATCGTCCTTGGACGGGGCGGACAGGATGACCTTCTTGGCGCCGGCATCGATGTGCTTCTGCGCGGTTTCCTTGGTCAGGAACAGACCGGTGGACTCGATGACCACGTCCACGCCCACTTCGTCCCACTTCAGGTTGGCCGGATCGCGTTCCTGGGTCAGGCGGATCTTCTTGCCGTTGACCAGCAGGTCGTTGCCCTGCACCGACACGTCAGCCTTGAAGCGACCGTGCACGGAGTCGTACTTGAGCATGTAGGCCAGGTAATCCGGCTCCAGCAGATCGTTGATGGCCACGATTTCGATGTCGTCGCCGAAGTTCAGCACCGCCGAGCGCAGGACGTTACGCCCGATGCGACCGAAACCGTTGATACCAACCTTGATTGCCATTTCTCAAGCTCCTGCAGCCGCGACGGGTGCGGCGGGGTGGATAGGGCCCACAAGTCTAGCAGGCCCGGCCTGGCCACCGCCGGCCAGACCGGGCCGGTGGCGGGCGGGCTGGCCGGATTTGATCCGGATCAAAGCGTTAGCGCGGCGTGAGGCCGAGACTGGCCCCATCCACCCCGCAACGAGAACACCCCCATGCGCAAGACCTCTCCCCTGATCGTGGCCAGCCTGGCCGCCGCCCTGTCCCTCGCCGCCGCCCCGGCGATGGCCCAGTCCAAGGGCGACTGGACCCTTTCGGCCGGCGTGCACCAGGTGGCACCGAAGTCGAACAACGGCTGGCTGGCCGGTGGCACGCTGAAGGTCGACGTCGACAACGACGTCAAGCCGACCATCACCGGTGAGTATTTCATCGCTGACAACCTGGGCATCGAAGTGCTGGCGGCACTGCCGTTCAAGCACGACATCAACATCAACGGCCTCGGCCGTGTCGGCAGCACCAAGCAGCTGCCGCCGGTGGTGACCGTGCAGTACCACTTCAACAGCAAGGGCAAGGTGTCGCCGTTCATCGGTGCGGGCGTGAACTACACGACCTTCTTCAGCGAAGACACCACGGGCGCGCTCAAGGACAGCCGGCTGAAGCTGCAGGACTCCTGGGGACTGGCCGCGCACGCCGGCGTGGACTTCGCGATCGGCGAGAAGGGCGCGCTGCGCGTGGACATGCGCTGGATCGACATCGACAGCAAGGTGAAGCTGGACGGCCAGAAGATCGGTACGGTCAACATCGATCCGCTGGTCTACGGCGCCTCCTACGTCTTCAAGTTCTGAGCGCGGCCTCCGGCGTGGCGGGCCTGCCCCGCCCTCCGGCCAACCGCTGAACCCTCCGCAGCATGTTGCCCCGGTGATCGCCGGGGCTTTTTTTCTCTGCATCCCCGTACTTTAACCATCCCGTGCTAAGAAGGAACTATCGCGGGCTGTCCATTGATATCTTCAGCCCCACCGGCAGAGAAGGAACTCAGTAATGAAGATGGCTTGTCTCACACTCACCCTTCTTCTAGGAACATCTGCGGCGCATGCCGCAATCGTCGCAGATGGGACGTTCGCAATGATGTCGGGAGGATCCTGCGATGATCTCGCTCAGGACTGCTATCTAGACGATCCAGCCATCGCGGAAAGAGTTGTTGATCGACTTGCGGCAATCGGCGTTACGCGTTTTCTAGTGCCGTCGGCAACATTGAGTCAGCTGCGCATCATTGCGACTCCAATCAGTACACGAGGACTCGAGTTCTACACCTACGAGCGCTGGACGTTTGAATCAGCGACTCAAGTTGGGAAATTCAATTGCCAGAAGTACATTCAAGAGCGGATTGATCCAGTCCTAGTCAAACTCCGCGCGGAATTTGGCGAGAGCTTTGCGGGCCTGCATTTCAAGGATGAGCCACCTGAGAAGGACATTTTGCCACTTGCCGAGATGAGTCAATGCGTCAGGGAGGATCCCCGCCTCAAAGGCGTGAAGCTATTCGTCAATCTGTTCCCATTGCATGCCAACGCGGGTAGCTATTCAGGCTCTGAACATGCAGGTGCGATGTCACCCTCAGACTATGGCGTGGATTGCGCGGAAGCGAACATTCTGCAGCCTGAACGAGCCGCGCAAATGGTGGCGCGCTACTCCGCTTTTGCACGCCGCGTATCTGATGAAGTGCGTCCTGACTATCTTGCCTTTGATATTTACCCCTTCACTCCTTCGTTCGGCAACTGCCCTACAGCGAGAGACCTTCTTATGTCCGAGAATATGTCGATCATCTCGAATCTCGCCAGATCCAGAGGGCAAACGCCTATTGCTTACCTCCAGAATGTGCAATCCGCACATCCGTCGCTGGCCCAAGATCCTTTCGAGCATGCAAGCTTCCATGATCTGCGTTGGTTCGCCGGATGGTCTTTCGCATTTGGCATCAACGGCTTCGCAAACTTCGTCACCCATGACGTCAGCAATGCCGTGAGCGCTCCTGACGGAAATGACATGCTCGGACTGCTCGACAAGCACAACAATCCGCGCAATCTTGCTTCGGAACAGCAAAGCACCTTTGGCGTGACGAGGCAGGTTCAATCTGCACTGAAAAATCTCAATTACCTGGGTTTCGCCGACAACAACCTCGGCGTCCCATCTGCCCAGGTCTCAGGCTGGCTCTCGAACTCATCATTTCTTGTCGGCGAGTACGGGAGCGACAATCTCTCCCCGGCCTATCTCGTCGTTGCTGCTCGTACCCCCCGGCGAGTGGCATCTGGGATCATTGGCCTCAACAGGTGGTGGCGGGAAGTGGAGAAACTGGATTTTGAAACCGGCACATGGCAACGCGTTGGCAGCGCGACCAATAGGATCGACGTCGAGATGTCCACGATTCCTCTCGAGCTCTATCGGCTAAGACCCTGAACCCACAAGGTTGCCCTGCGCGCCCAACCCAGCCATCCGAGGCTCTCCCGGCTGTCGGGATGATTGCAGTGCCCGGGCCCAAGCCGGCGCGGCCTGACTGTCCGTCCATGGGTGCGCCAGCCCAGTCCTCGCTGATCGCCACGCGCCCTTGATGCGCGGACCGTTACGGTGGCGCGGCCACGGGCGGGGACATCGCGATGAGCATCACGGACCGGCGCATCACGGCAATACATGCGGACGACGGCTTTGCCCGCGCGTTCGATGAACAGGTGGTCTGGCGGATGCGCTGGGCCTGTGCCGTTGCCGGCATCTTTTCAATCGGCTTTGCCGTGCTGGACCATTTCTGGCTTCCGCCGGATGTGCATGCACAGGTGCTGCGCTGGCGGCTCGGGCTGCTGCTGCCGGTATTGCTGGTGGCGGTAGCACTCACCTTCGTCGCGGCGTTCCGCCGCCATCTGCAGTGGCTGGGGGGCGGTGCTGTGCTGATCAGCGGGCTGGCGCTGGTGACGATGATCTGGACGGCGCATCGCGCCGGGGTGGATTATCCCTATGAAGGCGTCAGCCTGTTCCTGCTGCTGAACTACTTCCTGTGTGGCCTGCGCTTCGGCGTCGCCACGCTGACCGGAACCCTGATCGCATCGGCGTTCGTGCTGGCGGAGCTGCAGGTCGGCCGGCACTGGGCGCAGATGCTGCAGAGCGTGACGTTCGTGCTGGCCAGCAACCTGGCTGGCATCTTCGGTAGTTACATCCTGGAAAGGCAGGCGCGTGCAACCTGGCGCGCCGAGCAGCGGCTGGATGCACTGGCCAACCACGACGGATTGACCGGATTGCTCAACCGGCGCGCATTCGATCGTCGTGCCAACCAGATCTTCCAGCGTTATCTCCGCGGGCCGCACGCGCGTGGCGCCTTGCGCATCGCGATGATCGACATCGACTACTTCAAGCGCTACAACGACCATCATGGTCACCCGGCGGGCGATGCGGTCCTGCATGCGGTGGCGGTGACGCTGGCCGCGCAGCTTCGCGGCGCTGACTCGGTGGTGGCGCGGTACGGCGGTGAGGAGTTCGTGGCGCTGGGGCAGTGGTCGCCAGGCGAGCCGGAAACCGCGCCGTTCGAGCGGATGCGTCAGCAGGTCCAGGCGCTGGCGATCGCCCATGCCGATTCGGACGCCGCGCCGGTGGTGAGCGTCAGTATTGGTGTGGCGCGGTGGCATGACGATGGCGCCGATTCGCTGGAGCAGGCCCTGGCGCGTGCGGATGCCGCGCTGTATCGGGCCAAGGCGTCCGGGCGCAACCGGGTGGAGGTGGCCACGGATGGGTAGGCAGAAAAAAACCCCGGCAATTTTCCGCCCCGCTAGAATGCCGGCATGAAAGCCCTGCATTCCCTGTTCCTCGCCGCCGCGATCGCGCCGGCTCTGCTGTCCGCCTCCGCCCCTGCCCATGCCTGGGGCGCGCAAGGTCATCGCCTTGTCGCTGAGGTAGCGGATTCCCGCCTCTCGCCCGCTGCACGCGCCGAAGTCGACCGCCTGCTGGCCACCGAACCCGGTGCCACCCTCGCCAGCGTGGCGCCCTGGGCCGACCAGCTGCGTGCCAAGGACCCGGGCCTCGGCCGCCGTTCCGCCGGCTGGCATTACGTCAACATCGCCGAAGACGGCTGCCACTACGAAGCGCCCAGGCACTGCACCAACGGCAACTGCATCGTCGAAGCGCTGAAGGCGCAGAGCGCGATCCTCGGCGATCGCAGCCTGACCGACGGCGAGCGGCTGCAGGCCCTGAAGTTCGTGGTGCATCTGGTCGGCGACATCCACCAGCCAATGCATGCCGGCTACGGTCACGACAAGGGCGGCAACGACTTCCAGCTGCAGTACGGCAACCGCGGCACCAACCTCCATTCGCTGTGGGACAGCGGCATGCTCAACACCCGCAAGCTGGACGACAACGGCTATCTGCCGGTGCTGCGGTCGCTGCCGGCGCCGAAACTGGCGCGCCAGTCCAATCCGCAGCGCGATCCGCAGGCGTGGGCTGAAGCCAGCTGCCGCATTTCGATGCAAGCCGGCGTTTATCCAGCCTCGCGTAAGATCGGCGATGAATACACCGCGCGCTACCGCCCGGTGGCGGAAGCGCAGCTGCGGCTGGCCGGCGAGAATCTGGCGCAGCTGCTGAACCGCGTGCTCGCCGCACGCTGAGGAGGTTGCCGATGCCGGTCCAGGTCCAGTCGTTCTTCCATCGTGACAGCAATACCTTCAGCTACCTGGTCAGCGACCCGGCCAGCGGTGAGGCTGCGCTGATCGATCCGGTCCTGGACTACGACCCGGACACCGATGCCAGCAGCGAGTCGCCGGTCCAGCCGGCACTGCACGCGATCGAGCAGCAGGGGCTGCGGCTGAGGTGGCTGCTGGAGACCCACGCCCACGCCGACCATGTGTCGGCCGGGCGGCGGCTCAAGCAGCGTTTCCCTCACGCCACGCTGGCCATCGGTGAAGGCATCCGCGCCGTGCAGGCGACCTTTGCGCCGCGGTTCGGCCTGCAGCTTCCTGCCGCAGACGACATCTTCGACCACCTGTTCGCCGACGGCGAGACCTTCACGCTGGGCGAAGTGCGCGGCCAGGTCATCGCCGTGCCCGGCCACACCAGCGACAGCATCGCCTACCTGATCGGCGACGCACTGTTTACGGGCGATTCGCTGTTCATGCCCGACGGCGGTACCGCCCGCTGCGATTTCCCCGGCGGCGATGCGGCGCAGCTGTACCGCTCGATCCAGCGCCTGCTGGCGCTGCCCGAGTCCACCCGCGTGTTCGTCTGCCACGACTATGGCCCGGGCGGCCGCGACATCGCCAACGAGACCACCATCGGCGAGCAGCGCGCGCGCAACATCCACGTGCATGACGGCGTGGCCGAAGCCGACTTCGTCAGCGTGCGCCAGGCCCGCGACGCCACGCTGACCGAACCGGCGCTGATGCAACCGGCGGTGAAGGCCAACATCCAGGGCGGCGCCTGATCGACGCCGCTGTACTGGCCGGACATGGCCCGGCGCTACCCGGCATCACGCGCGATCATTTCCCCTGCGTACGGACCGTCTGCCGGCCCTTCACGATCTCGAAGGTGAAGGCGTACAGCAGGCTGACCGGCACCGGCTCGATGCGCTCGGCGCTCCCGCAGTCGCCGCGGTCGGATGGGACCTTGCCGACCGGGTAGTGGCAGACCGCGGCAGCGCTGTACTTCCACATCGCCACCGCCTCCTGCGCCGCCTGCAGCAGCGGCGCGTTCTCCGCTGCAGCGCCGGCGGCGCACTCGGGGCGGTCGGTCAGCGGCAGGCTGCGCTCGACCATGCCTTCCGCATCGACCACCACCTGCAGGCAGATGGTGGTGGGCGCCAGTTCGGTACGCGGATCGCGGTCGCCCACCTTCGGATCAGGCGCCGCATACAGCTGCGGCATCCGATAGCCTTCGCCCGCTGCCAGCGCATAGGCCTGCACCTGACCGCTGCCGCCCGCCGCTGCGGGCTGCAACCGCTGATGGCCGACACTCTCGCTGCGGGTGTCAACCGTGCCCAGTCGCTCCTGGGTGGCACAGCCGGCCAGCAGCGTGGCCAACAGCAGCGCGGCCTGCCTCACCGCGCGCGCTCCGCTTCCCTCTCGTCCTCACTCATGGAGAACGTCAGTGGAATCCGCACGGCGGAAGCCACCGGACGCCCATCCTTCAGGGCCGGCCGGAAGGTCCAGCCCTTGGCGGCCGTGATCGACACCGCATCGAACACACCGGGATTGGTGGCACTGAGCACCTGTACGTCGGTCGGCCTGCCCTCTGCGTCGATCTCGACCTTCAAGGTGACGACGCCGGTCAGGCCCTGCTGGAACGCAGACTCCGGATACTTCGGCGGTGCCATCCTCTCGACCTGCGCAGAACGCTGCAGGCCGGCCGCAGCGGCATCGGCCTGCGCGTACTCGGCTGGCTCGACGCCGATCGACGACACGCCGGCCATCCCGAGCTGGCTTGCCCACGCCACCGTGGCCAGGCCCGCGCACACCCCGACCACCAGCACCTGCCCGGACACCCACGGCAATGCCTTCCGCTTGGACTGCTTCAACATGGCGATTCGCTCCTTCAACACGGGTTGGCTGCGCCAGTGACACACTGCCGGCGCAACCGGGTGAACCAGCTGCGCCTTCAGCAGCGTGCTGGCGTAAAGTCCGCGCAGCGCAGGCTGCGTGGCAATGGTGCGGGCATCGCAGGCCAGTTCCTGGTCGCGCAGGAACCTGCGTGTTGCCCACGGCATCAGCGGATGGAACCAGAACGCTGCGCGTACCAGCAGCAACGCGCCGTTCGCCCAGTGATCGCCATTGCGGCGATGGCTGCGTTCATGTGCCAGGATCAACCCCTGCTCGCGTGCATCGAACTGCTGGTCGAAATCGGGGCCGACCACGATGCGCGGCCGCCACAGGCCGACCAGGGCCGGCAGACCGGGATCGGCACTGGCCTGCCAGCTGCCGTCGGCACGCGCCTGCAGACGGCCCAGGATACGTTCGAAGCGCTGCTGCGCACGCAGGCTGCGCAGCAGACTGATCGCCACGCCAAGCATCCAGGCCAGCAGCAACCATTTCGGCCAGCGCATGACCTGGGTGGGCTCGCCCTCCGGCGCGACAGGCATCACGTTCAGGGGCAGGGTCGGCACATGCTGCAGCAGGGGCAGCGCAGGCAACGGCAGCAACAGGCCTGCCAGCAGCAGGGGCAACAACCACCAGCTGCGATAGGCCAGCGAGGGCCCTCCCAGCCGCAGCAGCAGCGGCCGCATCGCCGCCAGGAGTATCACCGCCAGCGCCAGCCACACGCTGGCCCGCCACACGCTGTCGAGCACCTCACTCATGGTCCAGCTCCTGGATCAGCTTCTTCAGTTCGGCGATGTCCTGCGCGCTGAGCTGGCCGCGTTCACTGAAATGGGCAACCAATGGCGCCACCCGTCCTTCGAACACTCTGCCCAGAAAGTCCTGGCTCTGAGCCGCGACCCAAGCTTCGCGCTGCAGCAGTGGCCGATACAGATAGCGGCGGCCTTCGCGTTCGGCAGCGATCGCGCCCTTGGTCAGCAGGCGGTTGAGCAGCGTCTTGATGGTCGGTTCGGCCCAGTCCCGGTGGGCCAGTGCGGCAACCACCTCATCGGCACCGCGGGGCGCCTGCTGCCACAGCACTTCCATCACGACCGCCTCGGCTTCACTGATCGGATTCATTGTTTACGCCCGTAATCGACAATTCGATTACGCACGTAATCAAAACCGCTGTCAAGCCCTGCATCGACCTGCACTTCATGCGCCCTGGCCCAGCATCGGCCGTCCCGGCCCCGGAGTGCGCATGAAACCGCTACCCAAGAAGGATTTCCCCGTCGAACAGGCCCGCCGCTTCCTCGAACCCGGCCCGATCGTGCTGGTCAGCACCGCGTGGCGTGGCCAGCGCAACCTGATGACGATGGGCTGGCACATGGTGATGGGCTTCTCGCCATCACTGGTGGCGACCTATCTGTGGAACGAGAACCACAGCTTCGCGCTGGCGCGGGGCAGCGGCGAATGCGTGATCAATGTGCCGGGCGTGGAGCTGCTCGATACCGTAGTGGACATCGGCAACTGCAGCGGGCGGGAGGTCGACAAGTTCGCGCACTTCGGCCTGGATGCCCTCCCCGCCCGCGAGGTCGGCGCGCCGCTGGTCGGCCAGTGCCATTCGTGCTTCGAGTGCCGCCTGTACGACGACAGCCAGGTCGAGACCAGCAACCTTTTCATCTGGGAGATCGTGCGTGCCCACGTCGCGCCACGGCCGAAACTACCGCGCACCGTGCACTACCGCGGCGACGGCCGCTTCATGGTGGCCGGTGCGGAAGTCTCGCGTCGACGGCGGTTCAAGCCCGCCATGCTGTAATGCCGGAACCCCCTTACGCAGGACTGCCCCGGATGACCGAACACCTCACCGACCTGGACGCCGCCGTCGATTGGCTGTTCGCGCGCGTGAAAGGGCCGCTGCGGATCGGAGCACCGCTGGCGCTGGGCAAGCCACACCGGTTGCTCAATGCACTGTATGCACGGGTCGAGAACGATCCCTCGCACCCCCTCCAGCTCTACACTGCGCTGTCGTTGAATCCGCCGAAGGTGCGGGGCAGCGGCCTGGAGGCCCGCTTCCTGGGCCCCTTCGCGCAGCGCCATTTCGGCGAGGATTTCCCCCGCCTGGCCTACGCCGACGCGATCGCCCGTGACGCACTGCCCGCCCATGTGCAGGTGGAGGAGTTCTACATGCAGTCCGGCGCCCTGCTCGGTTCCCGGCAGGCGCAGTCCAGCTACACCAGCCTCAACTACACCCATGCCGCAGATGCGGTGGCCCAGCGCGCGCCGCAGGTGATCGTGCAGAAGGTGGCGATGCGCCCGGACGATCGCCGCCTCTCGTTGTCCTGCAACAACGACATCACCCAGGACACACTCGATGCAATCGCCGCACGCGGCCTGCCGCGTCCGCTGATGGTGGCCGAGATCGATCCGCAGCTGCCTTATCTGGGCGGCACCGCCACGGTCGATGTGTCCTTCTTCGACCTGGTCATCACCCCGCCGCCGCCGTATCCGGCGCTGTTCGGCCTGCCGCGGCAGCCGGTCGCCGACGCCGACTATGCGATCGGCCTGTATGCCAGCACCCTGGTGCGCGATGGCGGCACGCTGCAGATCGGCATCGGCACGCTGGCCGATGCACTCAGCCATGCACTGGTGCTGCGGCATACCGACAACGCGCGCTACCGGCGCGTGCTGCACGCGCTGGATCCGCAGCTTGCGCGGCATCCGCTGGTACAGGAAATCGGCGGCCTGGAGCCGTTCGAGATCGGCCTGTACGGCTGCAGCGAGATGCTCAACGAGGGCTTCCGGCGGCTGGTTCAGACCGGCGTGATCAAGCGCAAGGTGCATGACGACCTCGCGCTGATGCAGCGCATCGAGAACGGCAGCACGCTGTCCATCGACCATGCCACGCTGGCCGCCGAAGGCGAATACCTGCATGGCGCGTTCTACCTGGGCTCGCCGGAGTTCTACCAGTGGCTGCGCGAGCTGCCGGCGGATGAACGTCGCGCCATCGGCATGCGCCGCATCAGTGAGATCAACCAGCTTTACGGCGGCAACGAGACGCTGGAGCGCCTGCAGCGCCGCCATGCACGCTTCTTCAATTCCTGCATGATGGCCACTGCGCTGGGCGCGGCGGTCTCCGATGCCCTGGACGATGGCCGCGTGGTGTCCGGCGTCGGCGGCCAGTACAACTTCGTGGCGATGGCCCATGCCCTGCCGGAAGCACGCAGCGTGCTGATGTTCCGCGCCGCGCGCGATGACAAGGGCCATCGCGAATCGAACGTGCGCTGGAATTATGGCCACACCACCATTCCCCGCCATCTGCGTGATATCTACCTGGACGAGTACGGCATCGCCGACCTGCGCGGGTTGACCGACGAGGACTGCGTGCAGGCGATGGCGGCGATCACCGAGGCGCCGTTCCAGCAGGGCCTGCTGCAGCAGGCACAGGCCGCGCGCAAGCTGCTGGCCACGACGCAGCCCGATCCGCAGCGGCTGCAGCGCAATACACCGCAGGCCCTGGCCGCAGCGCTG
Organism: Stenotrophomonas sp. STEN008; assembly: GCF_056760435.1. Taxonomy (NCBI): domain Bacteria; kingdom Pseudomonadati; phylum Pseudomonadota; class Gammaproteobacteria; order Lysobacterales; family Lysobacteraceae; genus Stenotrophomonas; species Stenotrophomonas sp. STEN008. The sequence goes on from NZ_JBRRET010000010.1 coordinate 26,809, forward strand.
GCCCCCTTCCGCTCCGACGGCACTCTGCCCGACTACCCGCTGGGCAGCGACTTCAATGAGATCGAGCAGGTGCTGGTGAAGGCGCTGGGCTGGTTGAAGGCCAACACGCAGACCCGCGGCGACAAGCTGCGTACCGTCTGGGCAGCGCTGCGGCAACCGGCCGGCGATGGCGATGCGGTGTACCTGCAGCGCATGGGCCTGCAGTCACCGAAGGACTTCCACGAGCGGCTGGACGCGCGCCTGCTGCGGCTGGCGCTGGCACGCACGGCCTGAAGCCGGTAGCGCCGGGCCAGGCCCGGCGAGCAGCCGATCCGCCGGGCATGGCCCGGCGCCAGCCCAAAAGGAAAGGCCGGCTTGCGCCGGCCTTCCCTGCATCACATCGCGATGCTGCTTACAGCGCCTTGGCGGCGTCCACCACGTGCGCGGCGGTGATGCCGAAGTGCTTGTACAGCTGGTCGGCCGGGGCCGAGGCACCGAAGGTGTCGATACCGATCACCGCACCGTCCAGGCCGACGAACTGGCGCCAGAAACCAGTGACGCCGGCTTCCACCGCCACGCGCTTGCGCACGGCGTTCGGCAGCACCGATTCACGATATGCCGCATCCTGGCGCAGGAACACATCGGTGGACGGCATCGAGACCACGCGGGTCTTGAGGCCGGCCGCGTCCAGCTGGGCTTTCGCTTCCGTGGCCAGCGAGACTTCCGAACCGGTGGCGATCAGGATCACGTCCGGGGTACCGGCGGCGTCGGCCAGCACGTAGCCGCCACGCTCGATCTGCGCGATCTGCTCAGCGCTCCGTGGCTGGTGCGGCAGGTTCTGACGGCTGAACACCAGGCAGCTCGGGCCGTCCTGGCGGGTGATCGCCGCCTTCCAGCTCACCGCCGACTCGACGGCATCGCACGGGCGCCACACGTCGTTGTTCGGGATGTAGCGCAGCGAGGCCAGATGCTCCACCGGCTGGTGGGTCGGACCGTCTTCGCCCAGGCCGATCGAATCGTGGGTGTAGACGTGGATGGCATGGGCCGGGATCAGCGCGCTCATGCGAACGCCGTTGCGAGCGTAATCGCTGAACACCAGGAAGGTGGCATCGAACGGAATGAAGCCGCCATGCAGCGCCAGGCCGTTGGCGATCGCGGTCATGCCGAACTCGCGCACGCCGTAGTACACGTAGTTGGCGTTGGCGTCGTCGCTGGCGACCGAGGTGCTGCCCTTCCACAGGGTCAGGTTGGAGTGCGCCAGGTCGGCCGAGCCGCCGACGATTTCCGGCAGCAGCGGCGCGAAGGCCTCGATGGCCAGCTGCGAGGCCTTGCGCGAGGCGATCGTCGGGCCTTCAGCCGCGACCTTGGCGATGTACGCGTCGGCCTGGGCAACGAAGTCGGCCGGCAGTTCCCCGTGCGAACGACGGGTCAGTTCAGCGGCTTCGGCCGGATACTGGGCCGCATACTTGTCGAACAGCTGTTCCCATTCGGCCTGGCGCAGGGTGCCGGCACCGTTGGCGCGCCAGCCGTCGTAGATCGCCTGCGGGATTTCAAACGGGCCGTACTCCCAGCCCAGCTGCTTGCGGGTGGCTTCCAGCTCGTCCTTGCCCAGCGGGGCACCGTGGCTGGATTCCTTGCCGGCCTTGTTCGGCGAACCAAAGCCGATCGTGGTGCGGCAGCAGATCAGGGTCGGCTTGTCGCTCTGCGACAGCGCGGCCTCGATGCCGGCCTTGATGCTCTCCGGGTCGTGACCATCGACATCGCGGACCACGTTCCAGCCATAGGCCTCGAAACGCTCCGGCGTGTTGTCGGTGAACCAGCCTTCGACGTTGCCATCGATGGAGATGTGGTTGTTGTCCCAGAAGCAGACCAGCTTGTGCAGGCCCCAGGTGCCGGCCAGCGAAGCGGCTTCATGCGAGACGCCTTCCATCAGGCAGCCATCGCCCATGAACACCCAGGTGCGATGGTCGACCACTTCCAGTTCCGGACGGTTGAAGCGCTGCGCCAGCAGCTTCTCGGCCAGGGCGAAGCCCACGGCATTGGCGAAACCCTGGCCCAGCGGGCCGGTGGTGGTTTCCACGCCGGGGGTTTCATGGCGCTCCGGGTGACCGGCGGTGTGGCTGCCAAGCTGGCGGAACAGCTTGAGCTGCTCGATCGGCAGGTCGTAACCGCTCAGGTGCAGCAGCGCGTACTGCAGCATCGAGCCGTGGCCGTTGGACAGCACGAAACGGTCGCGGTTGAACCAGTGCGGATTGCTCGGGTTGTGGCGAAGGTAGTCGTTCCAGAGCACTTCGGCGATGTCGGCCATGCCCATGGGCATGCCGGGGTGGCCGGACTTTGCGGTTTCAACCGCATCGGCGGCAAGGAAGCGGATGGCGTTGGCCAACTGGCGACGGGTAGGCTGCGTCATGGTTCTGTCGGAATCGGGAGGCGGCCGCGGACGTGCGGGCGGCCTATTGTCCCATAGTCACCGGGTGGGGGTCAGTTCCACTTGCCAGGTCGTGCGGGCGCTGGCCGGCAACGTCGTGGTCTCCGCCGGATTCCGCATGTGAAAAGGGGTCGGAGCCCTTTCCGTGCGGAAAGGAATCCGACCCCGATCAGATCGCCAGGACTCAGTCGCGGTCGGGAACCAGCGCCGGGCCGTCGTGGCCCTCGCCCTTGGCCACCAGGGTGGTCAGCGCCAGATCGCCGGTCACGTTCAGCGCCGTGCGGCACATGTCCAGGAAATGGTTCACGCCCAGGATCAGGCCGATCCCCAGCGGGTTGACCCCCACCATGGCGCAGATCATCGCCACCACCGGCAGCGAACCCGACGGCACGCCCGCGGTACCGATGCCCCCCAGGATGCACACCGCCATCACCATGATCTGCTGGCCGATGCTCAGGTCCACGCCGAAGAACTGGGCCAGGAAGATCACCGTCACGCCCTCGAACAGCGCCGTGCCGTTCTGGTTGGCGGTGGCGCCCACGGTCAGCACGAAGCGGGACACGCGCTGCGGCAGGCCCATCTGGTCGGCCACGCGCAGCGCGGTCGGCAGGGTAGCGTTGCTGGAGGCGGTGGAGAAGGCCATCACCGTCGCTTCCTGGGTATCGCGGAAGAACGACAGCGGCGAACGGCCCGACAGCCACACGGCGGCGCCGTAGGTCACCACCATGTGCAGGCCCAGTGCCAGCACCACCACGCCCACGTAGGCGCCCAGGCGGATGATCAGCTCGAAACCGAACAGCGCGGCCAGGTTGAACATGAAGCAGGCCACCGCATACGGTGCCAGGCGGATGACCAGATTGATCAGGGTCATCGAGATTTCGAACACGCCTTCGATGGCGCGGCGCAGCGGGGCGACCTTCTCGTCATCGGTCAGCACCATGCCGATGCCGAACATCAGCGCGAAGAACATCAGCGAGAGGATCGCGCCGTTGTCGGAGGCCGCCTGCAGCACGTTGCTCGGCACGATCGAGAGCAGCATGTCCATGCCCTTCGGCGTGCCATGGATGCCGGCGACGATCTCCTTGCTGCGTTCGGCGTTCTCCGAGAGCATCAGCGCGGCGGTCTGCGGATCGACGCCGACGCCGGGCTTGAGCAGGTTGACCAGCACCAGGCCGATGGCCACGGCGATGCCGGACAGCAGCACGGTATAGGCCAGCGTCTTCCAGCCGATGCGGCCGAGGGCGCGGATGTCGCCCATCTCCGACACGCCCATGATCAGCGCCGAGAAGATCAACGGCACGATCAGCATGAAGATCAGGTTGAGGAACAGCCCCGATGCAGGCGTGGTGATGTAGTCCATGACCCACTTGGCACCGGTCTGCAGACCATCGACGCTGCCACCCAGGGCGTGCACGGTCAGTCCCAGGATCAGGCCGATCGCGAAGCCGATGCCCATCTTCCAGTGCAGGGGCAACGTCTTCTTGCCGGCGGCAGCTGCTGTCATACGCACGTTTCCTCGAAAAATGAATGCACTCTAACAAAGCGCGCAAGCGGCGCCGGTTCAGGTTCGGCGCTGCGGATACAGCGGCGCCAGCCCAGTGTCGGTGCCGCGGGCGGTCCCCGACCAGTGTGGTCCGTCACGGAAGGCCTCGCGCAACCGCACACGCAGTGGTGCCGGCTCTCCCTGCCCGCCCCATCGCACCTGCTGGAGCTCCTGCAGCACCTGGCGCTGGTTCGGATCACCCAGCCTGGCGATGACCTGCTCCAACCGCGGTACACCTGCCATCGCGCACAGCTGCGCTTCGACCTGGTCAAAGCCCTCGCCGTCCAGCACCCGGCGCAGTTCGGCGACGCTGCCGCGTCCTTCGCTGGCTTCCGGCCCGGACGGCGGCCCCGGCGGGCGAGTGGCACCGCGCATGGACGGCCCGCCGCGTCCGCGCTGCCAGCCCCACAGCAGGGTCAGCAGCCACAGCAGCGCCAGGCCGATCACCGCGGCAATCCAGGGCCAGGGCTGGCTCGGCGTCCCCGAGGCGATCGGATCGGTGGCCGCAATGCGCGTGTCGTCGTCGGGCAGCGCTGCATCGGTGTCGATCGGCGGCGGCGGGGCGGGCGCGGCAGTGCCCGTACCGGCGCTGACCGTCAGTGCCAGGTCCGGCAGTCGTGCCTGCTGCGCGCTGCCGTCGCGCACGTTCCACCATGACACCCTCGGCCCCGGCACCTGCAGCGGACCCGGCTGGCGGGGCACGACGGAGTAACGACGGGTGATCTTCAACCGCGGGGTGCTGCCATTGAAGGTCTCTTCGTACTGCGCCGGTTCGGCGAACACCTGCGCCGCCGTGCCGAGGTCCGGAACCGGAAGGTCGGTGAACTGGGCACGGGTGGCACCTTCGGCGATCGCTTCGACCACGATGGTGGCCGCCTCGCCGGTACGTGCAGTACTCGGCGCGCTGGTATAGCGCAACTGCAGGCCCTGCAACGGCAGCCACGGCTGCGGCGCCTGCGCCGGCTGTGCCTGCACCTGCAGCGTGCGGTCGGCGCCGGTGGCGTTCATGCGGCCATCGCCCCCTCCGAAAAAGTCATCGAAGAAGCCGCCTGCGCTGCGGCCGTTGAAGCGCGCGCCGGCCAGGCGCAGTGTCCCGCTGCGCTCGGGAATCAGCAGGAAGCGGCGCTCGACCACGTTGTAGCGGCGTCCATTGACCTGCCTCACGTCGGTGCGGTCGTCGCCCACCCGCTGCAGCGAGGCACCGGCGGGCGTATCCACGATGAGCTCGCCGGAGGCCAGCTGCGAGGCGAAGAACAGGCGCACGACCACGCCAACGCTCTGCTGCACGTAGGGCGTGTCATCGTCGACATCGGTCTGTATGAACGCCATGGCCGCACCGTTGGCAGCGGTGACCGGGGCGGCGGCGTCCACCTGCAACGTCAGCGGTGCGGTCTGCGCAGTACCCACCTGCAGGGCCGGGATCGTCAGCGCGCCACTGCGTCGCGGTGTCAGTGCCACGCCATACAGACTGCGTTGCTGCATGCTGCCGTTGCTCCACTCCACCTGGCGGCTGCTGGTCTGCCCACTGAGATCGAAGTCACCGCGCAGCGGCGCGAAGTCGGGCGCACCGGCATCACTCTGCACGTTGAGGGTGACCGTATCGCCCATCGCGATGCGATCGCGGTCCAGCCATGCCCGCGGCTGTGCCCAGGCCATCAATGGCAGCCACAGCAGCAGCATTGCCGCACACCGGCGTAGGCCGTGCATGTTCATCGCCCTTCCCTCTTCCTGCGTTCGTTTTCCAGCTGGAACTTGGCACGCAGCAACGCGCCCGGATCATCCGGCACGCGCCGCATCCAGGCGTCCACCGCCTGTTGTTCCTCACGCTGGCGCGGCGTGCGGCCGTCATCGCCCGCCACGGTCGGATCATTCTTCTCCCGGCCCTCGCGCCCCTGTTCGATGGCCTGCTGCATGCGCTGTCGCTGCTGCGCGTCGGCCTCGGCCTGCGCATGGGCGTCCTCGGCCTGGGGCGGTGACGGCGGCCCCTGATCACCACGCTCACCGAGCCGCGGTTGCGGCTGGGCGCCGGCGTCTGAGGGCGGGGGGCGCTGCGAGGGCGCCTGCGGCTGTCCCTGCCCCGACGGCTGGCCCTGCTGTGGCTGGCCCTGCTGATCCTGCGGCGTCGAGGACGGCTTCCGGGGCGGATTCTGCTGTCCCGGGTTCTGCCGCTGGCCACCCGGCGGCTTGCGCTTGCGTGCAGCATCCACAACAGCCCGGTTGGCCACCGCGTCGGCCATCCCCGGCTGCAGGGCCAGTGCGCGATCGTAGGCGGCTATGGCATCGTCGTACTGGCCCTGGCGGGCCAGCACATTGCCGAGGTTGTACCAGCCGGCCGCGGTGTCGAGCCCTTCGAACTGCTGCCGGGCACGTGCGAAGTCACCCTGGCGGTAGGCCTGTACGCCTTCGGCCAGACGCTGATGCTGCACCTGGTCCGCCCGCTTCCACAGCGTGCCCTGCACCGGCCGCGTCTGTGCCTGCGCCTGCGCGCCGTCCGTCCACGGCAACAGGCCGACCGCCAGCACGGCAGCCAGCAGCGCACGCCGTCGGAACGCCAGCAGCGCAAGCAGCATCAACGGCGGCAGCAACCAGAAGCCTTCGTCGCGCCATTGGTGACCGGTACCCGGCCGCTGCAGCGCTGTGCCTTCACGGGCATCGAGCACACCCAGCGCGCGCAGGTCGCGATCATCGGCGGCGATCCGCACATAGCGGCCGCCGCCGGCCGTCGCCACGGCGCGCAGGCGGCCTTCGTCCAGCGCGGCCTGGCGGATCTGGCCGCTGCTGTCGCGGTACGCGGCACCGCCCGGAGTTCCCAGACCCAGCACCGACACCTGCAGCCCCAGGCTGCGGGCCTGCGAAGCAGCGAGTTCGGCCTCATCGTCAGCCTGGTCGGTGACCACCAGGATCTGCCCCTGGGGCGCGCCGGTCTGCCGCATCAGCCGTGTCGCCCAATCGATGCCACGATCGGCACGCTGGCCATCGCGCGGCATGACATCCGGCGACAGCGCGTCCAGATAGAGCGCGACATTGCTGGCATCCTCGGTCAACGGAGCGACGGTATAGGCATCGTCCGCATAGACGATCAGCCCAACCTGGCCGCCCTCGCGGGCGCGCAGCAACGTGCCGATCTTGGCCCGCGCCTGCAGCAGGCGCGACGGCGGCAGGTCGGTGGCGGTGATCCGGCTGGACAGGTCCAGCACCACCAGCAACGGTGCGCTGGCCTGGAACATCGGCTGCGCCTGCTGTCGCCAGCTGGGCCCGGCCAGGGCCAGGCACGCCAGCGTCCAGCCCAGCAGCTGCGCCCACGGCAGGCGCATGCGACGGCGCGGCCCCGACGCCAGCAGATGGGGCAGCAGATGGGCATCGACCGCCTGCCGCCATGCATCGCTGCGGCGCTGTCGATACACCGCTACGGCCACGATCAACGGCAGCGCGGCCAACGCCCACAGCCAGTCAGGCCGCAGGAAATGCAGCGCGTTCCAGTCCGGCAGATGGGATGCCAGGGCGATCATCGACGACGCTCCGGCCATGCCCACGCAAGCGCACCGAGCAGCAGCGCCACGCCCAGCGGCCAGGGATAACGCTCATCGCGCGGGCGCAGGACCGGCCCCTTCTCCGCGATGGGCTCCAGCCGGTCCAGCTCGGCATAGATGCCTGCAAGCTCGGCCGTGTCGCGGGCGCGGAAGAACTGGCCGCCGGTCATCCGGGCGATCTGCCTGAGCGTCGCCTCGTCCACCGGGTCCTGGTCGGCGGAAATCGGAATGCCGAGAAAGCGCATGCTGCCATCGCCGCCAAAGGCGACGGTGTGGATGCGCACGCCCTCGGCACGCGCTACCTCCGCCGCACGCAGCGGTTCCAGCACGCCTGCATTGCTGACGCCATCGGTGAGCAGGATCAGCACACGCTGGCCCTCGGGCTGGCTGCGCAGGCGCTTGACCGCAAGGCCGATGGCATCGCCGATGGCGGTCTCGCGCCCGGCCAGGCCGACCACGCTGTCGCGCAGCTGGTCGCGGACGCTGGCCAGGTCGGCAGTGAGCGGGGTCAGCGTATAGGCCCGATCACCAAAGATCAGCAGGCCGATGCGATCGCCTGCACGACGGTCAAGAAAGTCGGCCAGCACGGCCTTGGCGGCGGTCAGCCGATCGACGGCCTGGCCGCCGAGCACCATGTCGGCCTCGCCCATGCTGCCGGACACGTCCATCGCCAGCATCATCTGGCGCCCCTGCTGCGGCGGTGTGGTCGCCTCGCCCAACTGCTGCGGCCGCGCCAGCGCCACGCACAGCGCGATCCAGCCCAGCCACAGCAGCAGCGCACGCCACCTGCGCGCATCGATACGGCCTGCTCCGGCCAGGGCCTCCAGTTCGGTCGCGGCATAGGGCACGCGCAGCGCAGCGCCGGGGGCGGCACGGCGCTTCCAGGCCAGCATCAGCAACGGCAACGGCACCGCCAACAGCGCCAATGGCCAGGCCAGCTGCAGGTCCGGCCAGGGCCAGTAACTCGCCAGCGCACTCATCGGCGCCGCTCCTGCAGCATCGCCAGGTAACGTCCGCGTGCCCAGCGGCGCAGCACTGCGACATCGGCCGCATCCACCTGCGGCCGGTACGCGCCCTCGGCAAGCAGATCGCGCTGCGCCGCCGACAACGTCGCCTGCGGATCCACCCGCTGCCACCAGGCGTGGTCATGCAACGCTTCGCTGCCCGGCCGTGCCTGACGCGCGGCACGGCGCAGCAGGCCCGCAATGGCCGCCACCTCAGCGGCGGCATCGGTCGCGCCCGCCAGCTCGCGATCAAACGCCTGCAACCAGCGCTGCTGACGCCGACGGCGACGCCACCACAGCAGGGCGAGGATCAGCAGCGCCAGCAGCAGAACCGCCCCGATCATCAGATAGCCGGGGGCCGGTGGCCACCACGACGGTGCCGGTGGCAGCTGCACATCGCGCAGGGGCAGCGCTGTGCTCATGCGGGTACCTCGGTAGGCGCCGGCGCCAGCCAGGCATCGCTGGCCGCATCACTGCTCAGCACCTGCACATCGATGCGGCGTGCCCCCAGCTGGCGCTGCAGTTCCTGCAGCGGTTCAACGAAATGCGCATGCCACTGCGCCTGCACGTCGCCGCGGCGCAGATCCAGTCCGATGCGCTGCTGGGCGGCAAGGAACTGCAGGGGCGCCGACGGCGGCTGCAGCTCCAGCGGATCGACCAGCAGCACCAGGCTGAGGTCGTGATGCTGGGCCAGCGCTCCCCATCGCGCCGGCGCAATGCGGATGGCCTGCTGCGGGTCGGCCAGCACCAGCAGCCGTGCACCCGGACGCAGAACGCGCGCCGCGTGGTCCAGCGCGCGCTCCAGACCCAGATCATCGGCCGGAGGTTGCGCATACCAGCGCGTCAGCGCGTCGAGCACGCGCAGCACGCCACGTGGTCCGCCGGCTGGCGCTACCGGCGCTTCGCGGTCACTGCCGCGCAGCGCACCGATGCGGTCGCCGCGGCGCTGCGCCGACCAGGCGGCGACTGCACCGGCACGCGCAGCCTGCACCGACTTGAAACGCACGCGGGTGCCGAAGTACAGCGCGGGTGAGGTATCGGCCACGATCAGACTGACCCGTTCGCGTTCGGCCTGGAACAGCTTGGTATGGGCACGACCGGTGCGCGCGGTCACGCGCCAGTCGATATGACGGGCATCGTCACCGGCGACGTACTCGCGCGATTCCGCGTACTCCATGCCGCGCCCGCGCAGCGGCGACGGTGCCTGCCCCGCATTGCCGGCGCGGCCGCGACGGGGCGGCGGCGGACGCTGGGCCAGACGGCGCAGCGCCACCAGCTCGGCCAGCCGCGGGCGCAGTCCATCGCCTTCGCTGGCGGACACTCCATGCTCCTGGGATGTATCGGTCATGCGCAGGCTCAGGGTGCCGGCACCCGGGCCAGCAGTTCCTGCACCAGCCGTTCGCCATCCCAGCCTTCGGCGGTCGCCTCGTAGCTCGGCAGCACGCGGTGGCGCAGCACGTCCGCAGCCACCGCACGCACGTCATCAGGGGTGACGAAGTCACGGCCGGCCAACCATGCGCGCGCACGCGCGCAACGCTCCAGCGCGATCGAACCGCGCGGGCTTGCGCCCCACGCGATGCGACGGCCCAGCGCGGGGTCGTAGCGGGCCGGATCGCGGGAGGCCAGCACCAGCTCCACCAGGTAGCGTTCCAGGGCCGGTGCCATGTGCAGGTCCAGTACCTGGCGACGCGCCTGGAAGACATCCTGCATCGGCATTTTCTCCGGGGCCGCCGGGGCTTCACCCAGCGCGCCGCGCGCACGTTCGCGCGCCAGCCGCAGGATTTCCGCCTCGGCCGTCTGGTCCGGATAACCGATGCGCACATGCATCAGGAAGCGGTCCAGCTGCGCTTCGGGCAACGGGAACGTGCCCTCCTGCTCGATCGGGTTCTGCGTGGCCATCACCAGGAACAACGAGGGCAACGCATAGGTGTGGCGACCCACGGTGACCTGGCGCTCGCCCATCGCTTCCAGCAGCGCCGACTGCACCTTGGCCGGTGCACGATTGATTTCATCGGCCAGCAGGATCGGATGGAAGATCGGGCCCGGCACGAATTCGAAACGGCCTTCCTGCGGGCGCCAGATCTCGGTACCGGTCAGATCGGCAGGCAACAGGTCCGGGGTGAACTGCACGCGCGCGAAATCGGCCTCCAGGCGCGCTGCCAGGGCGCGGATGGCGGTGGTCTTGGCCAACCCGGGCGCGCCCTCCACGAGCAGATGGCCATCGGCCAGCAGCGCGATCAGCAGGCGCTCGACCAGGGCGGCCTGGCCGACGATCTCGGCCGACAGCGCCTCGCGCAACGTGTTGAACGCCGCGTGCAGGCGGGACGTGGCCGGCGTGGCAGCCGGCATTGCAGATTCGGGCATCGGCGGGGGCAGGTTCATGAGGGCCTTTGACCGGCACAGGACGGCACGGGTTCCCGACATCATCGCAGGGTGCCCCGGCGATGGCATCAAGAGACGCTGAACAGCGTCCACGCCCTGCGTGGATGCATGGCCGCAACGCAGACGGGGCCGCACGTGGCGGCCCCGTTTCGCACCTGCTGCAGGCGGTGGCTCAGTTCTGCTTGGCCACGCGCAGCACCTTCGGCGTCACGAACACCAGCAGCTCGGCCTTGTCCTTGTTGCGACCGCGCTTCTTGAACAGATTGCCCAGGAACGGCACATCGCCCAGGAACGGCACCTTGCTGATGCTGTTGCGATCGGTGAACTCGTACACACCGCCGATCACCACGGTCTGGCCGTCCTCGACCAGCACCGCGGTATTGACTTCGCGGCGGTTGATCGACGGCACCGTACCGTAGCCCTGCAGTTCGATCAGGCGATCGACTTCATCCTTCTTGACCTGCATGTTCAGGAACACGCGGTTGTCATTGGTGATCGTCGGGGTCACCCGCAGCTCCAGCACGACTTCCTTGAACTGCACGTTCGGCGTCGAACCCGCGCCCCCGGCGGCACCGGTACCGCTGATGGTGACGTAGCCGATCTCCTTGCCCTGCTTGATCATCGCCTCGCGCTGGTTGGTGGTGACCACGCGCGGATTGGAGATCACTTCGCCACGCGATTCCTCCTGCATGGCCGACAACTCGACATCCAGCAGGTAGCCCGCGTTGAGGATCGACAGCGCCAGCGAACCCGGGTTGTTGGCCAGGGCCACCGGCAGGTTCCAGTTCAGGCCACGCTCGATGGTCGAGCCGGTCGGCACCGGTGCCGGACCGACACTGCCACCGGCCTGCCACTCACGCACGGCCTTGGCATTTTCCAGCGCGGTATCGACCTGCGATTTGCGGGTCTTGGCGTTGGCGTCGAGGCTGCCGCTGAAGTAGACATTGTCGCGGCTGCCGCTGATGCCGAACTTCGCACCCAGTTCGCGGGCGAAGGTGTCGGTGGCGATCACGATGCGGCTTTCGATCAGCACCTGGTCCACTGGACGATCGATCACCCCGATCAGTTCGCGCATGCGTGCGATCTTCTTGGGGATGTCGCTGATCATCAGCGTGTTGGTGCGCTCGTCGGCAACGATGCGGCCGCGCGTGGACAGGAACCCGCTTTCCTCCTGCGACGAGGAACCGCCACTTCCACCACCGCCACCGCCGCCGATGCCCTTGGCCTCGGTCAGCGCTTTGAAGATCTGCGTGGCGCTGTGGTAGTTGATCTGCACGTAATCGGTCACCAGGTCTTCGCGGTTCTCGATGGCGATGCGGGCGTCTTCCTTCTCCTGCTCGAACTTGGCCAGCTCGGCCTGCGGCGCGACCCAGATCACGCTGCCATCGCGACGCTTGTCCAGGCCCTTCGCGCGCAGCACGATGTCCAGCGCCTGGTCCCACGGAACGTTGACCAGGCGCAGGGTCACGTTGCCCTGCACCGAATCGGACGCCACGACATTGAGGTTGGATTCTTCGGCGATCAACTGCAGCACCGTGCGCACCGGCACGTCCTGGAAGTTGAAGGTGACCGGCTTGCCCGAGTAGCCACGCTGGCCGACGGCCTTCGCCGCCTGGGTGACCGTACCGGCGTTGACCGCACCGACGGCGGCGGGCGCCTGTCGCGGACTGATCTCGACCACGTATTCGTTGCCGCTCTGGTAGGCCAGCGACTCCACCGTACCCGCCGTGCTCAGCACCAGCTGGGTCCCGGCGCCCGATGGCTTGGCATCGATGCGCTGCACGGGCGTGGCAAAGTCGACCACGTTCATCGGCTTCTGCAGGTTGGCCGGCAGGCGCGCGTTGCCCACGTCGACCACGACGTTGCTGCCCTGCGTGCGCAGGTCGGGAATCGCGCCCTGGCCGTCGAACTGCAGGATCAGGCGGCCGACGCCGTCATCGCCGCGCTTGAAATCGATCTTGGACACCGACAGGCCAGTTGTCGCCGGGGCCGAAGGGGCCACCGCGGTGCTGGCCGGTTTCTCCGCCGGTGCGGCGGCCAGCGCCGGAGCGCAGGCCAGCATCAGCGCGACTCCCAGCGCGCTGACACGGTTCAAGGTAGAGCGCCGGATGGGACGCAGCCCCTTGGCTTGGTGAAAGGTCATCGTGCTATCCCCAGTAAACGATCATTGATCTTCCAGCGCGAGCGTCGCTGGCCGTTCCAGCCAACCACCCGCGCCATCCGGCACCAGTTCGATCAGTTCAACGCGGTCCTCGAAGACCGCGGTGACCCGCCCGTCGCTCTGCCCCAGGTAGCCGCCCGGGCGGACCCGGTAGGTGACCTTGTCCGGCCCCATCACCAGCGCGACGGTGCTGCCGCCGGTGCCGATGGTGCCGACCATGTCCAGTGCGTCCAGCGGGAAGCCCTCCAGGGGCTCCTTGCGCCGGTTCGGGTCCGGTCGCAATCCGCCGTTCCCCTGCTGCGGATTGGTCCAGGCATCGGTGAACGGATCGCGCATGCCCTGCGCGGAGTATTCGAAGGTCTCGAACTGCTGCATCACCGGCAGCGGCTCCAGCGGCTGCGCCGGTCGCGCACGCTCGCCCTCCACCCACTTCTCCAGGTTCGGTGCATCGCCCGGCGTGCTGGTCACGCCGCGGCCACAGCCGGCCAGCAGCAGGACCGCCAGCACCATCGACCCGCGTACGATCTGTGCGCGCATCACTTCCCGCCCTCCTTGCCGGCGTCAGCGCTCTGCTGCGCCTGCACTTCGGCTTCGTCCAGATACCGGTAGGTCTTGACCGTGCCGGACAGCTCCAGCGCACCTGCGCGGACGTTGCCGCTGGTCTTGTCCTTGGGCTTGAGGTTGATGTCGTGCATGGTCAGGATGACCACCCGCGGCAACGAAGCCACGCCGCTGACGAACGCACCGAACTGGTGGTAGCTGCCCACCATCCGCAGCTTGATCGGCTTCTCGGCGTAGAACTCCTTGATCTGCTCGGACTCGGGTTCGAACAGCTCGTTGGACAGGCCGCTGGACAACGCGGTCTGCGAGATGTCGATGATCAGGTCCGGCATTTCGGTCTTGCTCGGCAGCTGCCGCAGCATCTGCTGCAGCACCTGCTCCATCTGTGCCAGCTGCTGCTTCAGCGGCGCCAGGTTCACCGCACGTTCCTGCTGCTTGGTGAACTCGGTGCGCAGCTCGGTCTCCTGCCGCTCCAGGCCCTCCAGTTCCTCGCGCTTGCCACTGATCAGCAGCATCCACGCCACGAACATGATGACCAGCGCCAGCAGCGCGCAGAAGACGATCTTGGCCTTCTGCGGCCAGTTGCCGATGTCGTTGAAATCCAGGTTCTTGAGATCGATCTTCTGGCTCATGCGCGATCCCCCTGCAACGGGGCGTGGAAGGCCTGCGGCGGCTGTGCCAGGCGGCTGCCCTCCGGCTTGGCCGGCGCAGCGGCCGGCGGGGCCGTTGCCGGGGGCGGCGTGGTGGCGGGTGCGGGTGCGGGTGCGGTGGCGGGTGCGGTGGCCGGTGCGGCGGGCGCGGCGGCTTCGGGCGCGGCCGACAGCGGTGCGACCGGTTCGGCGGCTGCGGCCGGTGCCACGGTGCCATCGGCATTCAGGCCCGGCGGCGCGGTGGCCTCCTCGCTCTGCGCCGGCAGCTTCACCTTGACCACGAACACATACGGCAGCGCCTTGATGTCCGATACCGGGCCCGGGCGACCGTCCTTGTCCTTGTCCGGCTCACGCGCCTCGATGATCGACAGCTCCGGACTGGCCATCCAGCCGGACGTCTCCAGGTTGCGCATGTACGCCGAAACGCGGGCGTTGGACTGGGTGCGGCCTTCCAGGGTAAGGGTGTCCCCTTCCTGCTTCAGGGCGGTCAGCACGACGCCATCGGGAATGGTGCGCACCAGCGCGTCGAACAGGTGGACCATCTGCGAGCGCTTGGCCTGCAGTTCCTCGATCACCTTCTTGCGCGCCAGCAGCCGCTCCTTCTGCGCGTCGAGGCGGTCGATCTCCTTGTTCTGCTCCTTGACCTTGTCGATCTCGGCCTGCAGGTAGGCATTGCGGTCCATCTGGCCGCTGACCTGGCGGTCGTAGTAGAACCAGATCATCAGCGACAGCAGCAGGCCACCCACGGCGGCCATGCCCAGCATTGCGTAGAACTCGCGCTGGCGTTGCTTGCGCCGTTCGGCGCGCCAGGGCAACAGGTTGATGCGTGCCATCAGTCGAAGCTCCTCAGCGCCAGACCGGTCGCGATCATCAGCGCGGGAGCATCCTGGGCCAGCGCATGCGCGTTCACCTTCGGTCCCAGCGTCATCTGCGCCAGCGGATTGGCGACCACGGTCGGCACACCCAGCTGCTCCTCGACCATTTCCGGCAGGCCCCCAAGAACCGCGCAGCCTCCGGCCAGCACGATATGATCGACACGATTGAATTCGCTGCCGGCGTAGAAGAACTGCAACAGGCGGCTGATCTGCTGGACCGTGGCTTCCTTGAACGGCTCCAGCACTTCCATCTCGTAGCTTTCCGGCAGCCCGCCCTGGCGCTTGGCCAGGCCGGCTTCCTCGTAGCTCAGGCCGTAGCGGCGCATGATCTCGTCGGTCAGCTGCTTGCCGCCGAACACCTGTTCGCGGCTGTACAGGCTGCGCCCGCCGCGCAGGACGTTCAGGGTGGTCATCGTGGCGCCGATGTCGACCAGCGCGACCACGCCGTCGGTGGACACCGGCAGCTCACTGGCAACCAGGGCGAAGGCGTTCTCGACCGCGAAGGCCTCCACGTCCATCACCTTGGCCTGCAGGCCGCCGAGTTCCAGCGCCGACTGGCGCAGTTCCACATTCTCGGACCGCGACGCGGCCAGCAGCACCTGGACCATCTCCGGGTTGTTCGGGATCACCCCGATCACCTCGAAGTCCAGGTTCACTTCCTCGATCGGATAGGGAATGTAGTTGACCGCTTCCAGCTCGATCTGCGCTTCCATGTCGTTCTCGTCGAGCTCGGCCGGCATCGGGATCACCTTGGTGATCACGGCCGAGCCGGCCACGGCGGCGGCGGCCTGCTTCGCCTTGCTGCCGGAACGGTTCAACGCCCGGCGGATGGCCTCACCCACGGCCTCCACCTCGACGATGTTCTTCTCCACGACCGCATTCGGCGGCAGTGGTTCCACGGCGTAATGTTCCACACGGAAACGATTGCCACTGCGGGAAAGCTGCAACAGCTTTACCGCAGTCGAACTGATGTCGACGCCAATAAGCGGCGACTGACTTTTTGGGATGAGCCCCACGGTTTCTCCCCTGCCGACGGGCACTTGGACGCAAGAACTGCGACCGCGCATTAATAACGTATTCTTAGCAAATGGCAACCGCCCTGCTGTGAATTCCCTCACAGGTTCACGATGCAGCCCCTGGCGTTTCCCCTTGCGCTCCCCGGTGCCGACCCCAGCCGCCACCTTGCGTAATCTATACTCTGCGACCACGAAATTCGCAATCGGAATCTGAACCCGATGACTCGACTCCGCCGCTGGCTGCGCTGGATCTTCCTGATTGTCCTGGTCCTGGCGCTGATCGGTGCGGCCGCTGTGGGCGGTCTCTACTACGCTGTGTCCTCCAAGCTCCCCGACGTGCAGACCCTGCGCGACGTGGAGATGCAGGAGCCGATGTACGTCTATGCCGCCGACGGCAAGCTGATGGCGGTGTTCGGCGAGACCCGGCGCACCCCGGTCACCATGAAGGACGTGCCGGAGAAGCTCAAGCAGGCTTTCCTGGCCACCGAGGACGCCCGCTTCTATGAACATGGCGGCGTGGACTACAAGGGCATCGCCCGCGCGGTGTGGCTGCTGGCCACCACCAACGACAAGCGCGTGCCCGGCGGGTCCACCATCACCCAGCAGGTGGCCCGCCAGTTCTTCCTCAGTTCCGAGTACAGCTACACCCGCAAGCTGGCCGAGATCCTGCTGGCCCGCAAGATCGAGTCCGAGCTGAGCAAGGACGAGATCTTCGAGCTGTACCTGAACAAGAGCTTCTTCGGCAACCGTGCCTACGGTGTGGCCGCGGCAGCGGAGTTCTACTACGGCAAGAAGCTGGCCGAGCTGGACCTGGATGAGATGGCCTCGCTGGCCGGCATCCCGAAGTTCCCCTCCTCCGGCAACCCGATCTCCAACCCGGAACGCGCCCGCCAGCGCCGCGACAACTATGTGCTGCAGCGCATGGCCGATCTGAAGTTCGTCAGCCAAGCCGAGGCCGATGCGGCCAAGGCCGTGCCGATGCATGCCACCGCGCATGAGCCGCCGGTGCAGGTCGAGGCGCCCTACGTGGCCGAACTGGTGCGCCAGGAGATGATCGCGCGCTTCGGCGGCGATGTGGTCAACAAGGGATACCACGTCACCACCACCATCGATTCGACCCTGCAGACCGCGGCCAACCTGTCGGTGCGTGACGGCCTGCTGCTGTATGACCACCGCCACGGCTGGCACGGCGTGGAGAGGCAGGTGCAGCTGGGGGCCGGCGACGATGCCGCAGCTCTGGCCGAACATCTGCGCGGCATCCCGGCGCAGGCAGGCCTGCTGCCGGCGATCGTTGCCAGCGCCGGTGCCGATGGCAGCGCCACGGTGGTGCTGGCCAACCGCAGCGAGATCGTGCTGCCGGCCGGTGCCGCCCGGTGGACCAACAAGACCCCCGGCAAGCTGGTGCAGCGCGGCGACATCGTGCGTGTGCGCGCCGGCGACAAGGAGGGCGAGTGGCTGCTGGACCAGATCCCGCGCGGTCAGTCCGCGCTGGTCTCGCTGGATGCCCACAGCGGTGCGCTGAAGGCGCTGGTCGGCGGTTTCAGCTTCTCCGGCAACAAGTTCAACCGCGCCACCCAGGCCCGTCGCCAGCCCGGTTCGAGCTTCAAGCCGTTCGTCTATGCCGCAGCGTTCGACAAGGGTTACAACCCGGCTTCGATCGTGCTTGATGCCCCGGTCGTGTTCCGCGACCGCCGCGGCAAGACCTGGGCACCGCAGAACGATGGCGGTGGCTTCCGCGGCCCGATGCGCCTGCGCGAAGCCCTGGTGCAGTCGCGCAACCTGGTCTCGGTACGCCTGCTCGACGGCATGGGCGTGGACTACGCCCGCAAGTACATCAGCGAGTTCGGCTTCGCCGAATCGGAGCTGCCGCCGAACCTGTCGATGTCGCTCGGCACCGCCTCGCTGACCCCGCTGTCGGTGGCCCGTGGCTATGCCGTGTTCGCCAACGGCGGCTCGCGCGTGGACACCTGGCTGATCGATCAGGTGAACGACCGCGACGGCAACCTGGTGTTCAAGGAAAACCCGGCACTGGCCTGCCGCGACTGTGCCGGCAGCAGCGACCAGCCGGTCAGCCAGGTCGTGGACGGCTTCAACTTCGGTGCCCCGGCCCCCACGCCGGACCCGGCCGCCGCCAAGGCGCAGGCCACCACCGAAACCGCTGCCGCACCGGTCAACCCGGATGCGCGCACCGCGCCGCGCGCGATCGATGCACGCACCGCCTACCAACTGGTGTCGATGATGCGCGATGTGGTCCAGCGCGGTACCGGTACCCAGGCCAAGGTGCTCGGCCGCGAGGACGTGGGCGGCAAGACCGGCTCCACCAACGACCACCGCGATGCCTGGTTCTCCGGCTTCGGCGGCCCGTATGTGACCACCGTGTGGGTGGGCCGCGATGACTTCCGTTCGCTGGGTTACCGCGAATACGGTGGCAAGGCAGCGCTGCCGATCTGGATCGAGTACATGCGCACCGCGCTGAAGGACACGCCGATCGCGCAGAACGACCCGCCCAGCGGCATGGTGCAGACCACGCTCAACGGCGCGACCGAGTGGGTCAAGGTGGAGGACATGGATCGCCTGACGGACTACGACCTCAACCTCAATACCCCGCAAGCCGACGCGGCTGCGTTCGATATCTTCTGACGCGCGCCGCGGGCGTCACCGTCGAGCCGGCGCATGCCCGGCTCAACGGCCCGGCCAGCCGAGCGTGGGCCGGCCCCGTATCCCTGTTCCATTCCCCACGCAGATGTCACACCGTTGCGCTAGTCTGTAGCCAGGTCGCAACAGGAGTTCCCGCATGCATCGCGCCCGCCAGCATGCCACCACCCAGACCCGTGAGCGTCGTCACCGCCTCGCCCACGAAGCCGCCCGCCTGATGGCCGAAGGCGGCATCCGCGACTTCCACCAGGCCAAACTGAAGGCGGCCAGCCGGCTCGGCATCCATGACGATGCCTCGTTGCCCCGCAATGTCGAGATCGAGGATGCGCTGCGCGAGTACCAGCGCCTGTTCGCTGGCCCCCAGCACGGCAACGAGCTGCAGCGCCGTCGCGAAGCTGCGCTGCGCGCACTGGAATTCCTGCATGCCTTCGCCCCGCGCCTGGTCGGCCCGGTGCTGGACGGCACCGCCGATGCCAACAGCCCCGTGCAGGTCCATCTGCACAGCGACGACCCCGAAGCCGTGCATCGCTTCCTGGACGAACAGGGCATTCCGGCCGAGTCGCGCGTGCGCCGGCTGCGCCTGGACCGCGAGCGCAGCCTGGACGTGCCGGTCTGGGTGTTCAGTGCGGAGGAACTGACGTTCGACCTGGCCGTGCTGCCGTATGACGCCCTGCGCCAGGCACCGCTGTCACCGGTCGACGAGAAGCCGATGCGGCGCGCCTCGCAGGCCCAGCTGCGCGAACTGCTCAGCCAGGAGCAGATCGAAAGCTATCTCGGCAGCATCTGAGCCCCACAACGCAGACGCCCCCCGCGGGGTACGGGGTGGGGCGTCGTCATGCATCAGGGCGACCGGACCGCGTCGCCCTGCCGGTTACCAGCCCACGCCGAAGCCCACGCCCACGGTGCGCTCACCGCTGTTGGTGAAGGCACCATTGAGGCTGAAGGTGGCCGAGCCGCGCTCGTTGAGCACGCGCTGGTAACCCACCGCCAGCGCCGACTCGCCTTCGGCATGGCCCACACCCGCGCCGAGGCGGTTGTAGGTCTGCAGGCCGGCGGTGTTCATCGCCATCGCCGCCTGCGCACTGCCCATTGCCGCCATCCGGTTCAGGCGCTTGTCCATCCGGTCCAGCCGGCGGTCCACGCTGGCCATCGCCTGGTCGGTGTAGGCCTGCGCCTGGTTCACCGCCTGATCCACGGCACGCGAGTCCACCTGCGGCAACGGATCGTCGGCTTCCGGCTTCGGCTTCGGCGTGTCGGTGGAGGCCACCGACGGCGCGTCCTTGACCGGCGGTGCCGGGGTCTGGCTGTCCGCCGGCGACTCGCCAGCGACGTCGTCCACCGCTGCCTGGCGGCTGGCCGTCGCCGACCCGTCGATCTGCGACTGCAGTCCGTCGATGCGGCCGTTGAGCTGCTGCTGCACGGCGTGCAGCTGACCACCATTGACCGCATCGCGGCTGCCCGGCGCGATCATGCCGTTGGCCACGTTGCCCAGCACCCTGCCGTGTTCCCCGGCCAGCCGCAGCTGGCCGGTACCGTCATTGCGGACGCCGCCATCGTCGAACAGGCGTTCGAAGCGCGCATCGATGCTGGCCAGATCCCGGCGCGTGTCGACCACCGCGCCGTCGAGCGACTTCAGCGCATCACCGACCGTGGCCTGCCGCTGGCCCTGCACGTGGAACTCCGGCGCGACGATGTTGCCGTCGGCATCCATGCGCATGTCGCCGCCGAAGGCCGCGAAGGCGCTGCGGAGCTGGGAGACGGTGGTGAGGTCGCTGGCATCGCGGCCGTTGGCAGCGTTGGTTACGCGGCGCTTGAGCTCCGTATTCCCGAGCGATACCTCATTAGGACCGTACGCATATGAGTCGTATCCCAGAGCGATACTGTACGCGGCTCCATGCCGAACCTGACTACCACCACCCAAAGCGACGCCATAACTGGCTTGGACTTGGGAGCGAGCGCCCAAAGCGAAGCCATCCTCGGCACCCTCATGCACGTACGCGGCACGGCCCAACGACACGGAGTTCTTGCCACGAGCGAGCGCATAGCTCCCGATGGCCGTTGCGCCTTCCGCAAGCGCTCTGGCATCGCTGCCCATTGCAGTACCCAGGAGCGCCGCTTCCGCTGGCTTGCTCAGCTCGTCATAGCCCACGACCGCGTACAGGTGCTTCTCCTCCAGGCCAGCGATCCGCTGATTGCTGGCATGAAGCTGCCCGCCCGTGACCACCTCCCGGCTGCCGGCGTGGCTGATATCACCCTCGCCGACGTTGATGAGGCGCGCGCCACCGAAATCGACGGCGGAACGGTCGGCGCCGAAGCGCACGGCACTGGCATCCGCCATCGCCCGCGCCTGATCCAGCGTATCCAGGCGCGCGCCCATCGCATCCAGTCCGCCACGATTGCTGTCCACGCCTGCATCCAGCGCGGCCAGTGCATCGCCTACCGTGCCGTGTACAGCGCCCTGCACGCCGTAGGAAGGAGCAATCACGCTGCCGTCCGCGGCAAACCCCGCGCCGCCGCCGAGAGCGTTCACCACGCCGGAAAGCTGGTCGACAGTGGTTACGTCATGCCCCTGAATGCCCTTCGCGGCGTTGGTGATTCGGCGCTTCAATGTTGCATGCCCCAAAGAGACCTCATTGGGACCGTGGGCAACCGACCAGGCACCGAGCGCAACGCTCTGAGTAGCATCGGCGCGGACCTCTGCCGATGAACCAAGCGCAACGCCATTGGTCACATGGACCTGAGATCGAGCCCCCAGTGCGAAGCCATTTTCAGTGCCCTCGTGCACCAGTGCCGCACGGCCAAGTGACACGGAGTTCTTCCCCCGCGCCTGGGCAAAACTTCCAATCGCGGTAGCACCCTCGGCCAACGCCTTGGTATCACTACCCATGGCCGTGGCCAGAAGGCCTGCCTCCGCCGGCATGCTCAGATCGTCATATCCGACAACCGCGTACTTCTGCGCCTCCTCCAGCACCGACACCCGCTCATTGGTCACGAACAGCTGCCCGCCCGTGACCGCCTCGCGGCTGCCTGCACCGATCTCGCCCTCAGCCAGGGCGACCAGACGCGCATCCTTCAGGTCCACCGTGCCATCCTCGCCGAACTGCACGACGCTGCCCAGGTCAGGCGTGTAGTTGTCGAAGTCCACGCGCAACGCATCCAGGTCGTCCCGCGCGGATGCGATCTGTGCGCCCTGCTCGGTCACCTTCGTATTGGTGGCGAACAGCTGCGCGCCAT
This sequence comes from Stenotrophomonas sp. STEN008, assembly GCF_056760435.1. NCBI lineage: Bacteria > Pseudomonadati > Pseudomonadota > Gammaproteobacteria > Lysobacterales > Lysobacteraceae > Stenotrophomonas > Stenotrophomonas sp. STEN008. Next base: position 48,827 of record NZ_JBRRET010000010.1, read on the forward strand.
TGACCGCCTCGCGGCTGTCGGCACTGAGTTGTCCGTCGCCCACGGCGAGCAGGCGGCCTCCCTCGAGGTCGACATTGCCGCCTGCGTCGAAGCGCACCACATCGGACAGGTCCGGATCGAAGCCCTCGAAGTCCTCGCGCAGGCGGTCGATATCCGTACGGTTGCGTGCGATCTGCGTGTTGCTGTCGAACAGCTGACGGCCGCTGACCGCATCGTCGCTGGTGGCCGACAGCTGCCCGGCAGCAACGCCCTGCACGCGACGTGCCTGGTTGCCCTGGTTGCGGACATCCAGCACGTCACCGCTGTTGGCGGCACCCAGGCGTACGTCGCCAGTGGACGAGGTCTGGCTGAGCAGGCCACCGAGCACGTTGGCCTTGCCCTGTGCATCGTTGGCGGTGGACTGGGCGGCATTGGCCACGGTGTGCGCCGTATTGGCCAGGGTGGTGGCCGTGGTCACGTTCTGGTTGGTGGTGTTGAGCTGGCGACCACTCACCGCGTCGGTACTGGCCGCACTCAGCACACCATCGGCGACGCCCGTGATGCGACGGTTGGCATTGCCCTGGTTGCGGACGTCGAGGAGGGTGCCGCTGTTCTGCGCGCCCAGCCGCAGATCGCCGCCGGCTGCCGCCTGGCCGACCAGGCCACTGAGCGTGGCGGCGGTGGCGGTGACCTGCGTGACGTTCTGGTTGGTGGCATGCAGCTGCCGGCCACTGACCGCATCGGCACTGGTGCTGCTGAGTGCCGCGTCGGCCACGCCGGTGACGCGACGGTTGGCGCTGGACTGGTTGCGCATGTCCACCGCGCCACCGGTATTGCTGGCACCGACGCGGACGTCGCTGTTGCCGGCACTCTGGCTGAGCAGCCCCCCCAGCGCGTTGGCCTTGGTCTGCGCATCGTTGGCGATGCTGTGTGCGGTGTTGGCCAGCGCATTCACCGTGGCGAGGTTCTGGTTGGTGGCATGCAGCTGCCTGCCGGTCACCGCCTCGGCGCTGGTGGTGCTCAGCGTTCCGTCAGCCACATTGACGATGTTCCGCTTCACCGTGGCACTGCCCACCGAGACCTGGTTGGCGCCGGTCGCCACCGAGCCCGCGCCCAGGGCGACGCTGTTGCCCGCCTGCGCATTGACCTTGGCGTTGGTGCCCAGTGCGATGGCGCCGCTGGAGGTGGCATCCACGGCGGCACGATTGCCCAGCGCCACCGAGGAGTCAGCCGCGGCGCCCGCCAGCGTGCCCGCGCCCACCGCGTTGGCGCCAGCCGCGCTGGCCTGGTAACCGAAGGCGTTGCTGTGGGAGCCCTCCGCTTTTGCCGAATGGCCGACCGCCACGGCATTGCCACCCGCCGACGCCCCCTGGCCGACGGCGGTGGTGGTGCTGGCCAGGGCCGTCAGCGCGCGTGTGGCATCGGCCTGGGCCGCAGTAGCCGCCTGGCTGACTGCGGTGACATTCTGGTTGGTCGCATGCAGCTGCTTGCCGGTGACCGCCTCGGTGCTGGTGCTGCTCAGCGTGCCATCGGCCACATTGACGATGCGGCGCTTGAGCGTGGCATTACCGACTGAGACCTGGTTGCTGCCGGAGGTGGTGGAGGAACTGCCCAACGCCACCGAACCGGTGTGGTTGGCCAGCGCGCGGTCGCCAAAGGCGGCACTGCTCTCGGCCGTCGCTTCGGACAGATTGCCGACGGATGTAGCGAAGCGGGCGCTTGCCACACTGCCGCGGCCCAGCGCCGTGGCCTGGTTGGCGGTGGCCGCCGCCTGATAGCCCAGTGCGGTGGCATGGATCACGTCGGCCTTGGCGTCGTTGCCGATGGCCACGGCACGGTCGCCGGTGGCCGAGGCACGCAGGCCCGATGCCACGCCGCCATTGCCGCTGCGCGAGCCGGTGCCGAGCGCCACGCCGCCGTTGGACGCGGCAACGCGCTCACCGGCCGCATTGACGCCGCTGCGGGCATTGTTGCCCAGTGCAAGACCGTCATTGTTGTAGGCCAATGCCGCATTGCCGATGGCCACGCCGTTGTCGCCCCCCTCGGTCCGCGCGCGGTTACCCAATGCCACTGCACTGCTCCCGTCCGCAGATGCCAGGGTGCCCATCGCCACGGCGTTGCTGCCGGCGCTGGACGCCTGGAAACCCAGGGCGTTGCTGTAGCCACCGGACGCATCGGCGGCATTGCCGATGGCGGTGCTGCTGGTGCCCGTTGCAGTGGCACCGGTCCCAATCGCGATGCGGCTGCCATCCAGCCTGGCCAAGGCCTGCCCGGCTTTCGTCGCAGCCTGGTCTGCGGCCGTCTTCGCCGCGTTCGCCGTGCCCGTCGCGCTGGCGATGCTCTGGTTGGTGGCGTGCAGCTGCTTGCCGGTCACTGCTTCGCTGCTGGTGGTGCTCAGGGTGCCATCGGCCACATTGACGATGCGGCGCTTCAGGGTGTCATTGCCCACCGAGACCTGGTTGCTGGCACTGGTGACCGAGCCGGCGCCCAGGGCCACTGCATTGCTCTGCCCGGCATTGGCGTTGGCACCCAGCGCCACGGCCTTGCCGTGGCCGTCGGTCACGGCGTTCTGGCCGATGGCGATGCCCGCATCGTAGCCGCCGGAGCGCGCACCGCTGCCGATCACGATGGCGTGGTGTGCGTTGCCGTTGGCAAGTCTGCTGCCGTCACCGATGACGACGGATCCCTGCGCCTGTGCCTGCGCATTGTTGCCAAGCGCTACCGATCTGGATCCCGACGCCTGTGCCCTCGGCCCCATCGCCGTGGCATCGCTACCCTCGGCCCGGGCATTGCGCCCGACCGCGACCGCACTGTTACCGGACGCGCCAACGTAGCTGTTGAGGCCGATCGCGACGGCCCCGACTCCCAGCGCCGTGGCGCTTTTGCCGATCGCAGTGCCCCCTTCGCCGCTTCCCGTGCCCGCATTGATGCCGATGGCCACGCCACCGGCAAGTCCCTGGGCATTGTTGCCGATACCGATGCCGTCGAACGCCGTGACCGAACCCACGCCGATGGCCACGCCCTTGGTGCTGTTGACCGTGGAACCCCCACCGATCAGCACGTTCTGGTAGCTGGTAGTGCCGACACTGCGCAACGTGGCAGGCGAGCCGATGAACGCGCTCATCAACGCGTCCCACTCTGCCGGTGCTGCGTCAGCCTCCGCCGCAATGGCGTCGGGCACGATCAACGGATCCGATGCAACCTCGGTCGCGAACGCGGGAGCGGCCAGCATCACGCACAGGGCGGCGGCAAGCGGGCGTGCCGCCGAAGCCGGCTTGCCGCGCGAACGGGTGTGCTCGCTGGCCACGGCCCAGCAGCGCAGGCGGGTATTCCAGATCAAACGGTAGATGCGATTCATCGATGTCTCGGTGGTTGGGAAACGGGAACCTGGGGGCGCAAGGCCAGGCAGTCAGGGCTGCAGCGTCTGCCGGTGCTCACGGAAGCCGGCGTGGCTGAGCCGGTAGTCGATCTCCACACGCCCACCGGCGCGGGGCACGAACGGCAGCGTCATCGCCGCGCCGGGGTAAAGGCTGCGTTTGATTTCGTGCGTGGTGCAGCGGCCGTCTGCGGCGCAGTCCTGCACCTGGTTGACGCCGAGCCGCAGCGTGCCGCGGTTCAACAGGCGATCACCGTCCAGGGCCATCTCGACGCGCCCCTCGGCGGGCAGCACATTGACCAGCACGCCCCAGACCAGGCTGACGCCCAGCGTGGCGCTGGCGCCCTGCACCGGCACCTCCGGCGTGCTGTCATCAGGACCGCGTACGCCTTCGAAGTAGATGCGGAACGCGGTTTCCTGCTCGACCGGCTGCAGCGGAATGATCCGTATCAGGCGCGTGCCGCCTCCTGCCAGACCGAAGCGTCCTGGCGTGACCGCCATGACCGCTGCGGTGCCGACGGCCTCATCGACTTCTTCCTCGTGGTCACTGGCCGGGTGCAGGATGCGTTTCACCGTGGCCTGCACGTACTGCGGCTGCGGTGATTGCGAGTGCACGCGCACGGTCGTGGTCTTGCCGGCTTCGGCGTGCACGCGCATGGGGTGGACGTTGAGATTGGCCAGCACCGGTGCCGCTGGCAGAAGGGCCAGCAGCAGCGCGCCGGCCAGGGGAATCTTGCTCATGGGATCGGGTTCCAGGGGAAGGTCAGAGGCGGTCGGTCGGCAGGCGCATTTCGAGCTTGAGGCGGCCGTCGTAGTAGCCCTCGCGTTTCTCGGACGCCGGCACACGGGGGGTTTCCAGGGTCAGCGGCGTGGGCACGCAGTACACCCACTGGTTCATGTCGGGCAGCATCACCAGCCGCAGCTCGGCGGTATCGATGCCGCGCAGCAGCACTTCCTCGTTGTTGCGCAGGGCGATCTTCTGGCCGCTGTGGTCCAGGCTGAGCTGGTAGTCCAGGCGGTCCTGCGCCTCGCGCCCACCGTCGCGGTGCCAGACCGAGTACTGCGATGGCGGACGGCCCGGCGCGGCGGGGCCCATGTCACGTGCGGTGATGGCCAGATACTCGCTCTGCGAGCCCATGCCGTCGTACAGACACATGTCCAGCACGGCGGTGCCACCGATCGTGCCGGGTGAGGGAATCGGCCGGTAGTCCAGCTGCAGGCCCACCAGCGGCTCGGCCATGCCGAACTCGGGCAGGTAGATCATGGTGCGGTCGCGATCGGTGATGGTCAGATCGAACCGGAACACATGGGTGGCGATGATCGGGCCGTCAGGATCGACGCGCAGGTTGAGGCGGAGTTCTGCAGTCCAGCGGCCGGCGACCAACTGCTGAACATCCTCGGACTGCAGCTGCAGAGCAACACCGGTGCCCCCGGGAGGAACCATGCACTGATTCTGGAATGACGACCAAAGAGGAAACTCGGCGTTGTTCCAGTAGTCGACGGTGCAATTTCTTTCCCACTCGACACGTTCCAGCCAACCTGTAACGGCTACATCGATCTTCTGCCCGCTACGCGCCTCGCTGAAACCGACGGGAAATCGGCTCCTTCCAGACGAATCTCCGGTATCGCGCATCGGACACTGTCCGTACTCAGGCTCGTCACCACACGTCAAATGGATCTTCCCGTACCCCAGCTCCACCTCCCCGTACCCGAGCACTGTCCTGGGCGCCCACAGCTCCAGCGCTTCGGGCGCGGAGCGGTCGAAGGTGCGGACGATGTCGGTGGTGATCACGCCGGTGGCCGGCGTCGTTGCCGGTGGGCGCTGTGCCAGCGCCTGTGCACTGCCAAGCAGGCAGGCCGCGGCCAGCAGCAGCCTCCATGCGGTCCTCATCGCGCACCTCCACTCATCACGTTGCGTTCGTTGCGCCCCGCCACCGGGGCCAGTTCATTCAACAGGCGCTGTACCCGCGCCTGGTGGCGGATCGGTGCCGGCAACTGCTCCAGCGCCAGCGGTTCGCACTGCACCTGGCCGACCAGCAGCACCACGCTGCGGCGCTCACGCACGGTGAGCGGGCACTGCAGAAGGTCGCCTGCACGCAGCAGGTAGAGCACCGGCTCGCGCTGCGGGAACTCGGCGATGAAGCCGCCGTCGCGGCCCAGCGAGGGCACCGGCGCATTGAGGATGCGGGCGCCTTCCAGCGGGGTACCGGCGATGTCGCGTGCGTTGCCGATGAAGGTGTAGGTCACGTCCAGCGTGACCGGCAGCGCGATCACCTTTCCCGGTAGCAGGAAGGCGTGCTGCGCCGCGCCCAGGCGGGCGACACGCACTGCGGCGTCGCTGTCGTGCGCACTGGCGTCCTGCACGTCCACGCGGTGACGCTGGTAGCCGCCCAGCGGCAGCAGCTGGCGCTCGCCGAAGCCGAGGATGCGGCGCCGGTTGCTGCCGGCGCGGATGTCGGCAGCCGCGCCACTCAGCTCCAGATCGCGCGCATCGTCCACGCTGACCACTACCCCGGCATCGGGGCCTGGGGCGCCGCCCCAGTGCAGCCCGCGTGCGGACAGCGACAGCCCCGACGTGTGGTTGCCGCTGTAGGCCAGTTCACCCCCACCGTGGTGCTGGTAGTACGACACCGATGCACCGCTCTGCCCGAAGCGGTTGTCGATACGGGCGCTGGCCAGCGCGCTGTAGCGGTCGTCGTTGTACGCGCTCAGCTCGGCGCCCAGATCGCGCGCGTCGCCGTCGCGCTCCTGCCGCAGCGAATGCGACAGGCCCAGGCGGGCATCCGGGCGGCTGTGCTGAGGCTGGCGCATGTCCAGCGCCACGCGCTGCTGCACGCTGCCGTCGTCGATCCGCTGCAGCCGCGAGACTGCAATGTTCAGGTAGAGGCCGCGATCACGGGCAGGCCCGCGCCCGCTGCCGGTGTCGGTGTCCTGCTGCCACACGCCCAGCCGGCTGCCGATGCTCAGTCCACGCCACTGCCGGGTACGGCTGTAACTGGCCTGCAGGCTGCGCGAGGTCTGCGCAGGACGCAGCGCCGGCACATGAGGCGGCAACAGGCCCGGCGGCAGGCCCGTCCAGGCATCGTCGTCTTCGCCGGGCAGGCTCCACTCCGGGGTGAAGCTGCGTCGGCGCGTGTATCCCAGGTACAGGCTGCCGCCGAACAGGGGCGCCGATACCGAGGCACTGAGCGCATCGACACAACCGAAACGGTCATGCAGCACCGGCGTGCTGCTCTGGCACGCACCGCCACGCAGGCGTTGCCGATAGACATTCCAGGAGGCGTAGTGGCGATAGCTCAGCTGCTGCTGCAGGCCGTGGCTGCCGTCGCCTCCGTTCAGCACGCCGACCATCGCCTGCAGGTCATGCCGCCCGAACTGCTGGCGTCCCTCCAGGCGCAGTTCGCCGTAACCGGTATCGGCGACGCGGGCGATACCCGCTGTCATGCCGTAGTTGCGCGCAAGGGGGATGCGCAACCCCGCCTGTACCGCCGTGTCGGACGCATCGCCGATGTCACTTGCACGTGTCGCATGCGCACGACGGCGCCCGCCCTGCACGAACCACTGCAGGCTGCGCTCGGACCAGTCGCCGCCCCGGCTGAAGGGCGCCTCCTCGCTGCGCACGAAGCGGCCATCCTCATAGATGCGCAGGATGACGGTGTAGCTGCCGAGCGGAAACCGGCGCGTATCGAGATCGTTGACACCGGCCTGCAGGTAGAAGGTCTGCAGCAGGCGATCACCGTCGAAGGCATCCACGCGTGCATCACGGCCGAGCAGCACGGTCAACGGGGTGGAGGTGACGTTCGCGTCGGTATCGACGTAGGCCTGCGTGGTACCCACGCGCAGCCCCTCGAAGCGATCCAGCGGCAGCATGCCGAACCCGAAGGTGCCGCCCTGCTGGCTGGACAGATTGCGCCGGTCCATGCGGCCCAGCTGCACGTAGTGGCGCTGGGCAAGATCGTGGCGATAGTAGAGATCGTCCAGCTGGAAGCGGTCATGCGCGCGATAACCCTGCCGCGCCTGGCGGCTGTAGTTCCAGCTGCTGGCGACATGGCCATCGCGCAGCACGCCGAGCACCGTGCTGCCCTGCACGCTCAACGCCTGATAGCCATCGCCCCCGCTGAAATTCACGGTCTGCTGCTGCAGCAGCGCGTTCTGTGCCTGCTCGGACACCTGGTGGAACGGCGAGCGCTGCGCGCTCTGCTGTGGCAGCCACCGGCGTGCCGGAAACAACATCAATACGCCGTCGCTTTCATCGAAGATGGCGTGCACCTGCGCGGGATCGTCCGGACTGTCGATCCAGCCGCAGCCGGGATCCGGTTGGCCGTAGGGACAGGCCAGATGACTGTTGCGCGGCAGCGGTGCAGCCAGTGCCGCCTGCAGCGCGTCGCGCGCATCGGCGCTGAGACCCAGGGCTTCCAGTACCTGCGCGGGCTGGTCCAGCTGCACCGTATCCAGCGTGACCCAGGCGGACCACAGGCCGGCCGACTGCCCGAACAGGCGTACCTCGACACGCTCGGTCTGGCCGCTGGCGAGGTCTTCGAAACCGGCCGGTACCGGCCGTGCGTGGACAGCCGGCAGGGCCGGAATGGCCAACGTCAGGGCGAGCGCGACCGCCAGCCGGCTGTGGGCAGGTGCAGGTATCAACATGGGGAGACAACCGATGGCCGGCCGGCCCGCGCACGGGCCGGCGCGGTGGGGATTACGGCGCGGCGGTGTTCTGCGACACGACCAGCGCAACGGTGCCGCTGTACAGGCCCGCGAAGTTGATCTCGCCGGACACGGTCTGCTGCACGCGCAGCGGCATGGCGATCGACGCACCCGGAATCGCGCTGTCGAACAGATCGTCTGCAGCGAAGTCGATCGGGGTGGTCTCCAGGGCGCGGCCGTTGAGGCTGACCGTCAGCGGCACGTTGATGGCACCCGGTGCGGCGAGGTCGGGACGCAGCACGGCGTCGGCCGCCAGGCGCACGCTGACGTCCTTCTCGGTGTCGTTGGTGAAGATGCGCACATCTTCGGTCCACGACGACAGGCCGGCACCGCCGGCGCGGTAGACCAGCTGCACTGCGTCCGGCAGCGCGGTGCCGTCGGCCTTGAGCAGGGACAGGGTCGGATCGACGTTCGCCCACACGGTGATGTTGGTTTCCACGGCGGCCTGCGCGGTCAGCGAAGCGCCGGCGAGCGCCACGGCCAGGGCGGCCTTCTTGAACATGTGCGACATGGTTTCTCTCTCTGATGGATTGGGTTGCCTCCTGGATGGAAGCACTGCCGGCACGGACCTGCCCTGCCAGCAGCGCGGTCAAGGTATTGATCGGCTCCTGCGGTGTACATGCAACGTTTCTTGATTGCCGATTACGCGTACTTCTGCGACATCACACACGCATCGCGCGTGCCGTGACCAGCAGAATGCGACGCTTTCGGCATTGCTCCGGCCAGGGCACGACCACGGCATGGGCAAAAAAAAACGCCCCCTTGCGGGGGCGTTCTTCCACGTTGCGGTTGCGGGGCGATCAGCCCTGGTAGTCGCGCACGTCGCTGCCGGTGTAGACCTGGCGCGGACGGCCGATCTTCATTTCCGGATCGACCTGCTGTTCCAGCCAATGCGACACCCAGCCGGAGGTACGGCCCAGGGCGAACATGACGGTGAACATCTCGGTCGGAATCTGCAGCGCCTTGTAGATGATGCCGCTGTAGAAATCGACGTTCGGGTACAGCTTGCGGGCGACGAAGTAGTCGTCCTGCAGCGCGGCCTGCTCCAGCTTCACGGCCACGTCCAGCAGCGGGTCCTGCACGCCCAGCTGCTTGAGCACCTTGCTGGTCATCTCGCCGATGACCTTGGCGCGCGGATCGAAGTTCTTGTAGACGCGGTGGCCGAAGCCCATCAGGCGGAAGCCGGAGGTCTTGTCCTTGGCCTTGAGCACGGCCGATTCCACGTTGTCGGCCGAACCGATTTCTTCCAGCATCTTCAGCACGGCTTCGTTGGCACCACCATGGGCCGGACCCCACAGCGCGGTGACGCCTGCGGCAACCGACGCATACGGATTGGCACCGGTCGAGCCGACCAGGCGCACCGTCGAGGTGGACGCGTTCTGCTCGTGGTCGGCGTGCAGGATGAACAGCAGGTCCAGCGCCTTGACCACGTCTGGATTCAGTTCGTACTGGCCGTCGGCCGACTCGAAGGTCTGCTTCAGGAAGCGGCTGACGTAATCCAGCGAGGTGTCGGGCGTGTTGGCCGGCAGGCCCTTGCCGTGACGGTAGATCAGCGCCGAGAGGGTCGGCACCTTGGCGATCAGGCGCACAGCGGCCTGGCGGCGCTGTTCGGCGTCGGACAGGTCCAGCGCGTCGTGGTAGACGGCCGACAGCTGCGCGATCGCGGCAGCCAGGATGGCCATCGGATGGGCATCCTTGGCGAAGCTGCCGATCAGGGTGTTGATCGAATCGGGGACGTTGGCCTCGGCAGCCAGCTCATCGGTGAAGGCCTTCAGCTGCTCGGCGCTCGGACGCTCGCCGTTGATCAGCAGGTAGGCCACTTCGACGTAGCTCGACTTTTCCGACAGCTGTTCGATCGGGTAGCCGCGGTACAGCAGCACGCCCTTGTCGCCGTCGATGTAGGTGATGGCGGACTTGCAGCTGGCCGTCGCGGTGAAGCCGGAATCGTAGGTGAAGTACCCCGTTTCCTTGGTCAGCTTCGCGATGTCGACGCAGTCGTTGCCAAGGGTGGGTTTGATGACGGGCAGAACGACCGACGTGTCGCCGGCGTTGAGCGTGACCTGATCAAGATCGGACACTGTGTGCGCTCCTTCATGGGAAGGCGCCTGCCCAAGCGCATTGGTCAGGCACGTGAATGACGTCCACGACCTGTGTCGTGGATCACGCCATTATCGCACAGCAGCATTTGCCCGGTGCTAGACGGAAGTCGTAGACGGCAGGCGGCCGGAACCCGGCCAGCGAGTGGCCCGGATCGGCAAAAGCGTTGTCACGCGAACGCAGTGTTCTGTCCATCCAAACGCCTGTTGGGCAGGCGCCGGGGAAAAACAAACGGCCGCGCAGAGCGCGGCCGTCGGTTCGGAGCGGGATCGACAGATCAGCGCGCGTAGCGCTTCTGGAACTTGTCGATGCGGCCCGAGGTGTCGATGACCTTGTGCTTGCCCGTGTAGAACGGATGCGAAGCCGAGGAAATTTCAACCTTGACCAGCGGGTATTCGTTGCCGTCTTCCCACTGGATGGTTTCCTTCGTCGCCATGGTGGAGCGGGTCAGGATCTTGAAATCGGAGGTGACGTCATGGAAGACGACGTCGCGGTAGTTCGGATGGATATCGGCCTTCATGGGCTCACACCGTAAATGGGCTGGTGGTCAAGAGCGGCATTATAAGCACCGGCCGCCCCTTGGAGCAACCGGTGGCGTGGATCCGCGCTCAGTCCGCGCCAAGTGCCTGCCGCACAAGGCTTTCGAAGCGGGCCTGGTCGTAGGCCATCAGCAGGTCGCAGTTGTCCGGCTGGCCGGTCTGGCGGTTCCAGTCGACGAGGGTCACGCCGCGACTGAACGTTCCGTTCAGTTCCACGTTCAGCGGCCGCGATTCCACCCGCAGCTGCCCTTCCGGGTTCAGCGCCCAGGCCATGGCCAGGGCATCGGCGGTGTACCAGCGTCCGCCCTTGCTGTCTTCGGACAGGCCACGGGTCTTGCGCGAGATCAGCTCATAGAAGCGGGCGCGCTCCGAATCGGCCTGCAGCCACGTCTCGGCCTGCTGCAGCGGCAGGCCGTGGGCGACGGTGGCTTCCCAGTCCGACACCAGCAGGTGCTTGAATGCGGTGAACACCACGTGCGCCGCTTCCGGATCGAAGGCGATGTTGAACTCCGCCGCCGGCGTGATGTTGCCGTGGCAGGTGACCGCGCCGCCCATCACCACGATGCGCTTGATGCGCTCAGGCAGGGTCGGGTCCAGCTTCAGCGCCAGCGCCAGGTTGGTCAGCGGGCCGAGCATCACCAGCATCAGTTCGCCGGCATGCTTGTGCGACAGGCGCAGGATCGCCAGCGCGGCATGCTCGGCTTCGGCCTGTCGGCCCGGCGGTGGCAGATCGACATCGCCGTAGCCATCACGGCCGTGCACATGCGCGGCATCGACGGAGGGATGCAGCAGCGGATCGGGGCTGCCGGCAAACACCGGCACGTCGGGACGGCCGACGATGTCGCAGAGCTTGAGGGCGTTACGGACGGTGTACTGCAGGCCGACATTGCCGGCGGCGATGGTCAGGGCGACCACGTCATGCCGTTCATCGGCAAAGGCCATCAGCAGGGCCAGGGCGTCGTCCACACCGGGATCGGTGTCGATCAACAGGGGGATCTTGTGGGTCATCGTTGCCGTCTTCAGATCGGCAACGAAGTGTGGACCGGGATGATGACCGTTGCAAGTATGGGGGTTCTGGCAGGGCTGTGCCCTGCACCCGCCGAATCAACGGCAAACGCCAGAGCAACGGCAAAAGCTGGTTTTCTGGGGGATGGCGGGGGTGGGTCCGACATTTTCCCGCGGCCTGTCGGAATGGCATTTTGCTCTGGTAGGTGTCGACCTTGGTCGACACCTCCACGGGATGATCGAGAAGGCTGTCTGTAGAGTCGAGCCATGCTCGACTCCCGCGCGCAGCGCACAGAGGCCGCTTACGCCGAGGCGTAGCGCACGGCCGTGCCGATCCAGCGGCTGACCACGCGATCGGCCAGTGCGGGCTGCTGGGCCAGCAGGCGCTCGGCCAGCTCATGCACGCCGGGCAGCAGGCCGGCGTCGCGTGCAAGATCGGCGATGCGGAAGCCGGCCAGGCCTGTCTGCCGCGTGCCAAGCAGTTCGCCCGGGCCGCGCAGCTCCAGATCCTTCTCGGCGATGACGAAGCCATCGTTGGTTTCGCGCATGGTCTGCAGACGCTCGCGCGCCATCTGCGAAAGCGGTGCCTGGTACAGCAGCACGCAGCGCGACACCGCCGAACCGCGGCCGACGCGACCGCGCAGCTGGTGCAGCTGGGCCAGGCCCAGACGCTCGGCGTTCTCGATCACCATCAGCGAGGCATTGGGCACGTCCACACCCACTTCGATCACCGTGGTCGCCACCAGCAGGTCGATGTCACCGGCCTTGAACGCGACCATGGTCGCCTGTTTCTCGGCGGCCTTCATCCGCCCGTGCACCAGCCCCACGCGCACGCCCGGCAGCAGCGCCTGCAGCGATTCGAAGGTGGCCTGTGCGGGCGTGGCATCCAGCTCTTCGCTTTCCTCGATCAGCGTGCACACCCAGTACACCTGCCGTCCTTCCGCGCAGGCCAGGGCGATACGTTCGATCAGCTCCGGCCGGCGGTCGTTGTTCAGGGCCACGGTCTGCACCGGCGTACGGCCCGGCGGCAGTTCGTCGATGGCCGATACGTCCAGGTCCGCGTACTCGGACATCGCCAGCGTGCGCGGAATCGGCGTGGCGGTCATCACCAGCTGGTGTGGCACGCTGTTGCCACCGGCGCCCTTGTCGCGCAGCGCCAGGCGCTGGTGCACGCCGAAGCGGTGCTGTTCGTCGACGATGGCCAGGGCGAGGTCCTGGAACACCACCGCCTCCTGCATCAGCGCGTGGGTACCGACCACCACCTGCGCTTCGCCATTGGCGACCTGTTCCATCACCTTCGCGCGCGCCTTGCCGGTGACCTTGCCGGCCAGCCAGGCGATACGTACGCCCAGCGGCTCCAGCCAACCGCGCAGATTGTTGAGATGCTGTTCGGCCAGCAGTTCGGTGGGCGCAGCCAGCGCGACCTGCTTGCCCTGCTCTACCGCCAGCATGGCGGCCAGCGCGGCCACCACGGTCTTGCCGGAACCCACGTCGCCCTGCACCAGCCGCAGCATGGGACGGGGTCGCGCGAGGTCTTCGCGGATCTGCTTGAACACGCGCGCCTGCGCACCGGTGAGGGCGAACGGCAGCTGCTTCAGCAGGGCCTTGGCCAGCGCACCGGGGCCGGCCAGCGGCGGCGCATGATGCGCCTGCAGCGCGATGCGTTGGCGACGCAGGCTGAGATGGTGTGCCAGCAGTTCTTCCATCGCCAGCCGGCGCTGCGCCGGATGGGTGCCGGCGGCCAGCGCGGCCAGGTCGGCATCCGGTGGCGGCCGGTGCACCGTCAACAGCGCACTGCGCAGCGACGGCAGGCCGAGGCCATCGAGCCAGCCAACGGGCAGCAGTTCCAGCGCGGCTTCTTCAGGCAGGCGATCCAGCGCCTGGCCGATCAGCCTGCGCATCGTCATCGGGCCCACACCTTCCACCGTGGGATACACCGGATCGAGGCGGTCGCCAAGTTCAGGATCATCGTTGCGCCCCAGCACCTGGTAGCTGGGATGAACGATTTCCAGGCCAAGGTGGCCCGGCTTGGGCGTACCGAAACAGCGCAGGCGGTTGCCGACCGCGAACTGGCCGACCTGCTGCTGGCGGAAATGGAAGAAGCGCAGCACCAGGGTGCCCTGCCCCTCGTCCTCGACCGCCACCTTCAGCATCGGCCGGTAGCGCATGCCGCGCTCGACCGCGACGACGCGCACTTCCACCTGTGCCGGCACGCCGGATCGCAGGTCTTCGATGCGGGTCAGCCGGGTCCGGTCCTCATAGCGCAGCGGCAGGTGAAGCCAGAGATCCTGCAGGGTGGCCAGGCCACGCGCCTGCAGCTTGGCGGCCACGGCCGGACCCACGCCGGCGAGCATCGCCAGGGATGCTTCGCCGGACGGTGACAGGACCGGAGTGACCGCCGCCTTGCGTGCCACGGGGGCGTCAGTCGATGACCATCACCGCGTCGACCTCGAAGTTGGCGCCCTTCGGCAGGCCGGAGACTTCGATGGTGGAACGGGCCGGGAACGGAGCCTGGAAGTAGTCCTGCATGACAGCGTTGACCTTGGCGAACTCGCCCAGGTCGGTCAGGTACAGGCCAAGGCGCACGACCTGGTCCAGCGAACCGCCGGCAGCTTCGGCCACGGCCTTGAGGTTGTCGAACGCGCGGCGGGCCTGGGCTTCGACATCACCGGCACCGACGATGTCGCCGGTCGCCGGATCAAGCGGGATCTGGCCGGAGAAATACACGGTGTTGCCGGCGCGCACGGCCTGCGAGTAAGGGCCGATGGCGGCAGGCGCCTTTTCGGTGTTGATGATCTGGCGGGACATGGTCGCTCCGGTGCATTTGGAAAACAGAGCGGCGATTGTAGCAACCCGGTAGCGGGGGGGGGGGGGGGGGCCCGCCGGGCGCCCCCGCCCCCCCCCCCCCCCCCCCCCCGCTACCGGTGCACCATTTACGCATGGCGTGGCTCTACTGGCGGCGCACCGACTGCACGACCGACAGGCGGCGCAGGCGCCGCATGACCTCGGCCAGGTGGTTGCGGTCGCGCACCTGGATGTTGAACGCCAGCACGGCAGCGTTGAAGTCGCGATCCAGATAATCCACGCGCTCGATGTTGGACTGGCTCTGCGCGATCGCGGCGGCAAGCTGGGCCAGCACGCCGGTACCGTTCTCCACCTCCACCACCAGCGAGGTGTCGTAGTCACCGGAAACGGTGGTATCCCAGCCGATCAGCACCCAGCGCTCGGGCGACTTGCGCAGCTCGGCCAGGTTCGGGCAGTCCATGCGATGCACCACGATGCCCTTGCCGGCGGTGTGGTAGCCCATGATGTCGTCGCCGGGAATCGGCTGGCAGCAGCCCGCGAAGGTGACCACGCCGCGCTCGCTGCCATTGATCAGGATCTTCTCCTGCGAGTGGTGGCGCGAATGCGGGCCGCCACGCAGTTCCGCATAGGCCATCAGCGCCTGCGCGGCCTGGGTCGGCATCCAGTTGCCGAGCGCGACCTCGGCCAGCAGGGCCTCCAGACGCGGGAAACGGTGCTCGGCCAGGAATGCATCCAGGCGCCCCTTCGGCAGCCGCTCCAGCGAGGAATCCATCGCCTCCAGCGCACGGTCAAGCATGCGGTGGCCCAGCTGCACGGCGTCCTCGTGCTCCAGCTGCTTGAGCTGGTGGCGGATCGCGGTGCGTGCCTTGCTGGTGACCACGAACTCCAGCCACTGCGGTTTGGGCGTGGCCGAACGCGCGGTGATGATCTCCACCGACTGCCCGGAGACCAGCTTGGTGCGCAACGGCACCAGCTTCTTGTCCACGCGCGAGGCCACCGCCATGTTGCCGACATCGGTATGCACGGCGTAAGCGAAATCGAGCGCGGTGGAATTGCGCGGCAGGGCCAGGATCTTCCCCTTCGGCGTGAACAGGTAGACCTCGTCCGGGAACAGGTCGACCTTCACGTTGTCGAGGAATTCCAGCGAGGAGCCGGCCGCGCGCTGCGAATCGATCAACTCGACGATCCACGCGTGGGCACGGCTCTGCGCGCTGTTGGGCGAATCGCCACCGAACTTGTAGGTCCAGTGTGCGGCCACGCCTCGCTCGGCAATCAGGTCCATTTCCTCGGTACGGATCTGCACCTCGATCGGCGAGCCATACGGTCCGAACAGCACGGTGTGCAGCGACTGGTAGCCGTTGGCCTTGGGAATGGCGATGAAGTCACGGAAGCGACCGTCCAGCGGCTTGAACGTGGCATGCACCGAGCCCAGTGCGTGATAGCAGGTGGGCACGCTGCGCACGACCAGGCGGAACCCGAACACGTCCATCACCTGGTCGAAGCTCTTGTTCTCGTCGCGCATCTTGTTGTAGATGCTCCACGGCGTCTTGATGCGGCTGACCAGGCGGTGTTCGATGCCCTCCTTCGCCAGTCGCTGCGAGAGCTGCACTTCCACCTGCGCCATCGCCTCGCGGCGCACCACCGGCTGGCTGCGGATGTGCTTTTCCAGGATCGCGTGGCGCCACGGATACAACGCCTTGAAGCCCAGGTTCTGCAGCTCGCTCTTGACCAGGCTCATGCCCAGCCGCTGCGCGATCGGCGCGTAGATCTCCAGCGTCTCGCGGGCGATGCGGCTCCTCGCTTCGCGGCTCTGGGCGCCCAGCGTGCGCATGTTGTGCAGGCGGTCGGCCAGCTTGATCATGATCACGCGCAGGTCGCGCGACATCGCCAGCAGCATCTTGCGGAAGCTCTCCGCGGCAGCTTCCTGGCGGTCCCGGAACTTCAGCTTGTCCAGCTTGGTCACGCCATCGACGAGTTCGGCAACCGGCTCGCCGAACTCGGCGGCCAGCGCCTCGCGGGTCAGCGGCGTGTCCTCGATGGTGTCGTGCAGGATCGCGGCGATCAGCGCTTCGACATCCAGGCCGAGCTCGGCCAGCACCTGCGCAACCGCCACAGGATGGGTGATATAGGGCTCGCCCGACTTGCGTGTCTGCCCAGCGTGCGCAGCGGCCCCGACTTCCCAGGCACGGCGCAGCAGCGGCAGCTGCTCCGGCGGCAGGTAATGGGCGGCGCGTTCAAGCTGGAGGACGTAGTCGGGTACGGCGGCAGTGGGGGCTGCGGCGACCTTGGCAGTGGGGCCTGGGTTCATGCCCGAAGCCTATTCCAGCGCGACGTTTACGGCAAATCCTGAATGCGAAACAGCCCGCACGGGGCGGGCTGTTCGGCGTGTCCAGCGATGACGTTGATCGATGCGATCAATCGTCGTTCTTGGACATGTCTTCATCGGCGACCACTTCCGCGGCGGCCCACTCCAGCGCTTCGCGCTCGGCGCGCTCACGCTCGGCCTTCTCGACTTCGTCGATCAGCGCGTTGTCGATCTTGCGGGCAGCGATCTCGCGCAGCGCCAGCACGGTCGGCTTGTCCTCGGTCTCGCTGTTGTCCAGCGTGGCCTGCACGCCATTGGCGAGCTGGCGGGCACGCTTGGAGGCCATCATGACCAGCTCGAAACGGTTGTTAACGACTTCCAGGCAATCTTCTACGGTGATGCGGGCCATACGGGCTCCCGGCGACCGGTCGGCCGCTCAGTCGAATGAGGGAAAGGGGACGGAGTGTACCGGCAGGGGCTGGACAAAATCAAGCCAACCCTCACCCGATTCTTTTGGAATCAGTCAGTTGCGCCCGGATCAGGGGTCAACAGGGCCTGGATCAGCCCGGCGTGGCGGACCTTCTGGGCCTCGCGGCGCAGGCGGCTGGCGGTGAAGATCGCGCACAGCTCGTCCACGGCGGTGTCGAACACCTCGTTGACGATGACGTAGTCGAACTCATTGAAGTGCAGCATCTCGTCGCGGGCGGCGCCCAGGCGCTGGGCGATCACCGCCTCGCTGTCCTGCCCACGCTTGCGCATGCGGTCCTGCAGGGCCTGCTTGGACGGCGGCAGGATGAACACGGTGACCGTGCCCGGTACCAGCTGCCGGACCTGCTGCGCGCCCTGCCAGTCGATCTCCAGCAGCACATCCTGGCCGGCCGCCAGCTGCGGTTCCACCGACTGCCGCGCCGTGCCCTTCCAGTCTCCGTGCACCCATGCATGCTCGAAGAAGTCGCCCGCAGCAATCATCTGCTCGAACTTCTCTGCGGTGACGAAGTGATAGTGCTCACCGTTCACTTCACCCGGTCGCATGGCCCGCGAAGTGAAGGAGATCGACAGGGCGATCTGCGGGTCGCGGGCCAGCGTCGCGTTGACGATGCTGCTCTTGCCGGCGCCTGAAGGGGCGGCAACGATGTACAGCGTGCCGCGCGCGATGGTGGCCGACGGGGTGGACGGGGCGCTCATGCACGGAACCCAACTGGTTGATTTCGCAAAATTTTTCCTCGATGTTCCAGACATGGCGCGGAGGATCGCGCCAGGACGGCGGGGACTGCGCGGAACATCCTGGAACCAGGCCCGGCAGACGGCTCCCCGGGGTGCGGGCACGCAACTTTACCAGAGCGGCCCCTCCCCGCGCCCGGCCACACCCGGCCGGCCTTGTGCCACATGGGCATGCGGGGGGCTGTGCTATAACCGGCGCATTGCGGTCGTTCCCGGAAAGACGCTCGCGGCATGCTGGCGGTTCTCCCCTTCGACGGCCGTACCCACCGACAGCCCGGAGGCCTGCACGCCTCCCCGCCATCCAAGGAGAACGGCATGCCCTCGATGAGTCGCCGCCAGTTCCTGAAGGTCACCGGGACAACCCTGGTGGGCTCCAGCCTGGCCCTGATGGGCTTCGCGCCCGGCATCGCGCTTGCGGAGGTGCGGCAGTACAAGCTGACCCGCGCCACCGAGACCCGCAACACCTGTACGTACTGTTCGGTGGCCTGCGGGATCCTGATGTACAGCCTCGGCGATGGCGCCAAGAACGCCGAGCCGAGCATCTTCCACATCGAGGGCGACCCGGACCATCCGGTCAACCGCGGCACGCTGTGCCCGAAGGGCGCCGGCCTGGCCGACATCATCCACAGCAAATCGCGCCTGCTCTACCCGGAATACCGGGCACCGGGTACGAACGAGTGGAAGCGCCTGAGCTGGGACGATGCTCTGGACCGCATCGCGCGGCTGATGAAGGAAGACCGCGACGCCAACTTCGTGCAGAAGAACGAGGCGGGGCAGACGGTCAACCGCTGGCTGACCACGGGCATGCTGGCGGCCTCGGCCACCAGCAATGAAACCGCGGTATTGACCCACAAGGTCGTCCGCTCGCTTGGAATGCTCGCATTCGACAACCAGGCACGTGTCTGACACGGCCCGACGGTGGCAGGTCTTGCCCCGACGCTAGGCCGAGGTGCGATGACGAATCACTGGGTCGACATCAAGAATGCCGACCTGATCCTGATCATGGGTGGCAATGCCGCCGAGGCACACCCGTGCGGGTTCAAATGGGTGACCGAGGCCAAGGCACACAACAAGGCCCGCCTGATCGTCATCGATCCACGCTTCAACCGCTCGGCCGCGGTGGCCGATGTCTACGCGCCGATCCGCACCGGCACGGACATCGTGTTCCTGGGTGGCCTGATCAACTACCTGCTGGCCGAGGACCGCATCCAGCACGAGTACGTGCTGAACTACACCGACATGTCGTTCCTGGTGAAGGACGAATTCGCCTTCACCGACGGCCTGTACTCGGGCTATGACGCGCAGAAGCGCAGCTATGACCGCTCCAGCTGGGACTACCTGTATGGGGACGACGGTTACGTACGCAGCGACCCGACGCTGAAGGACCCGCGCTGCGTCTACAACCTGCTCAAGCAGCACTACGCACGCTATACCGTGGAGATGGTCGAACGCATCTGCGGTACGCCCGCCGACAGCATCCGCCAGATATGGGACATGATCGCGTCCACCGCCGGCAAGGACAAGGCGATGACCATCCTGTACGCGCTGGGCTGGACGCAGCACTCCGTCGGTGCGCAGAACGTGCGCGCCGGCACGATGGTGCAGCTGCTGCTGGGCAACATCGGCGTGGCCGGCGGCGGCATGAACGCCCTGCGTGGGCATTCCAACATCCAGGGCCTGACCGACATCGGCCTGATGTCCGACCTGCTGCCGGGCTACCTGACACTGCCCAGGCAGGACGAGCAGGACTACAACGCCTACATCGCCAAGCGCACGCAGAAGCCGCTGCGCGCCAACCAGATGTCGTTCTGGCAGAACTACCCGAAGTTCCATGTCAGTCTGATGAAGTCATGGTGGGGCGATGCCGCCACCGCCGACAACAACTGGTGCTTCGATCACCTGCCCAAGCTCGACAAGCCCTACGACATGCTGCAGGCCTACGAGCTGATGAACGAAGGCAGGATCCATGGCTACATCTGCCAGGGCTTCAACCCGCTGGCCTCGGCACCGAACAAGGGCAAGCTGATCAGCGCGTTCTCCAAGCTGAAGTTCATGGTCAGCATGGACCCGCTGGAAACCGAAACCATCGCCTTCTGGCAGAACCATGGCGCACTGAACGACGTCGACCCGAGCACCATCCAGACCGAAGTGTTCCGCCTGCCGACCACCTCGTTCGCCGAGGAGAACGGCGCGGTGGTGAACTCCTCGCGCTGGCTGCAATGGCACTGGAAGGGCGCCAACGCACCGGGCGAAGCGCGCAGCGACATCGAGATCATGTCCGAGCTGTTCCACCGCATCAAGGCGCTGTACGAGAAGGACGGCGGCGCGTGGTGGGAGCCGGTGCGCGACCTCGCCTGGAATTACGCCGACCCGAAGCTGCCGACGCCGGAAGAACTGGCGATGGAGTACAACGGCAAGGCCCTGGTGGACGTGTTCGACCCGAAGGACCCGACCCGGCTGGTGCGCAAGGCCGGCGAACAGCTGGCCGCGTTCGGCGACCTGCGCGACGACGGCAGCACGTCTTCCGGCTGCTGGATCTACATCGGTGCGTGGGGGCCGACCGGCAACATGATGGCACGGCGCGACAACAGCGACCCCACCGGCATCGGCAACACGCTGGGCTGGGCCTGGGCGTGGCCCGCCAACCGCCGCGTGATGTACAACCGCGCCTCGTGCGACGTCGCCGGGCAGCCGTTCGATCCACGACGCACCCTGCTCGCCTGGAACGGCAGGAACTGGGGCAACATCGACGTGCCCGACTTCAAGGCCGATGAAGACCCGGCCGGCGGGATGGGCCCGTTCATCATGAATCCCGAGGGCATTGCCCGCTTCTTCGCCAAGGCCGGCATGGCCGAAGGCCCGTTCCCGGAACACTACGAGCCCTTCGACACGCCGTTGCGCAGCAACCCGCTGAGCCCGGGCCAGGCGCTGACGCTGAACAATCCGGCCGCACGCGTGTTCGACAGCGACCGCGCGCAGATCGGCTCGCCGGACGAGTTCCCGCATGTGGCCACCACCTACCGGCTGACCGAGCATTTCCACTTCTGGACCAAGCACGGCAAGCTCAACGCCATCATCCAGCCGGAGCAGTTCGTCGAGATCGGCGCAGCCCTGGCCGACGAGCTGGGCATCGGCAACGGCAGTCGCGTGCGGGTCAGCTCCAAGCGTGGCCACATCGAAGCCGTAGCGATGGTGACCAAGCGGATCAAGGCACTGCAGATCGATGGCAGGACGGTGCACCAGGTGGGCGTGCCGATCCACTGGGGCTTCCTGGGTGCTGCCAAGCCCGGTTACATCGCCAATACGCTGACCAACGCCATTGGTGACGGCAATTCGCAGACGCCTGAATCGAAGTGCATCCTGGTCAAGGTCGAGAAGGTGTAGGAGACACGCCATGTCACTGCAATCGCTGGACATCATCCGCCGCTCGGCCACCACCACGCCCTCGCCGCAGGCGCGCGGCGCCCACACCGGGCAGGTCGCCAAACTGATCGACGTGAGCAAGTGCATCGGCTGCAAGGCCTGCCAGGTCGCCTGCATGGAGTGGAACGACCTGCGCGACGAGGTCGGCAGCTGCGTCGGCAGCTATGACAACCCGCCGGACCTGAGCGACCAGTCGTGGACGGTCATGAAGTTCCGCGAGTACGAGGACGAGAAGGGCAAGCTGGAGTGGCTGATCCGCAAGGAGGGCTGCATGCACTGCAGCGACCCGGGCTGCCTGAAAGCCTGCCCGTCGCCGGGCGCGATCATCCAGTACGCCAACGGCATCGTCGATTTCCAGGAGGAGAACTGCATCGGCTGCGGCTACTGCGTGACCGGCTGCCCGTTCGACGTGCCGCGGATCTCCAAGAAGGACCACAAGGCCTACAAGTGCACGCTGTGCTCGGACCGCGTGGCCGTGGGCCAGGAGCCGGCGTGCGTGAAGACCTGCCCGACCGGGGCGATCACGTTCGGCAGCAAGCAGGCGATGACCGAGCATGCCGCCGGCCGCGTCGAGGACCTGAAGTCACGCGGCTACGGGAATGCCGGGTTGTACGACCCGCAGGGCGTCGGTGGCACCCACGTGATGTACGTGCTGCAGCACGTGGACAAGCCCGAGCTGTACGCCGACCTGCCCAAGGACCCGCGCATCAGCCCCATGGTCGAGGTCTGGAAGGGGGTGGCCAAGCCGCTGGGCGTGCTGGCAATCGCCGCGACAGCCTTCGTGGGCTTCCTGCACTACATCGGCATCGGCCGCAACACGGTCAACGATGAGGAGGAAGAGCAGGCCGAGCACGAAGCAAAGAAGATCGAAGAGGAGCAGCGGCCATGAAGTACGCCCCGCACCCCCGCCAGATCGTGCGCTACCGCGCTCCGACCCGCATCAACCACTGGATCGTGGCGATCTGCTTCGTGCTGACCGCGCTGTCCGGCCTGGCCCTGTTCCACCCTGCGCTGTTCCCGTTGACGGCGCTGTTCGGTGGGGGGCCGTGGACACGCATCCTGCATCCCTTCGTCGGCCTGGCCATGGTGGTGGGCTTCGCCCTGCTCGCCTTCCGCATGTGGCGTGACAACCTGCCTACCGCCGACGACCGCGCATGGCTGCGCGGCATGCGCGAAGTGCTGCGCAACGAGGATGAGACACTGCCACCGGTTGGCCGCTTCAACGCCGGCCAGAAACTGCTGTTCTGGGCGATCATCGGCTGCCTTTCAGCGTTGCTGCTGACCGGCTTCGTGATCTGGCGGCAGTATTTCAGCCATCTGTTCCCGATCGGCGTGATCCGTTTTTCGGTGCTGGTGCACGCACTGTTCGGCTGGGTACTGGTGTGCGCCATCGTGGTGCACATCTATGCCGCGATCTGGATCAAGGGTTCGGTGCGCGCGATGACCCAGGGCAAGGTGACCTATGGGTGGGCCTACAAGCACCATCGGCAGTGGTTCAGGGACATCCTGCGCGGGCGGCGCGGAGAGGGGTAACGGCAGGGCCTGCGGCCCTGCACCCGCCGGATCAACGTCAACGTCAACGTCAAAAGCGGGCTTCCTGAGGGATGGCGGGGCGGGTCCCGCTGCTGTTGGTGGGTGTCGACCTTGGTCGACACGATGAACACGGCAACAACCGATGGGGTCAACCGATGGGGTCAGATCCCTTTTCCTTTGGAAAACGGATCTGACCCCCACCATTCAGGTGGCTGGCAGCACGCTGGACGCCAGCGTCGACAACAGCGAGGATGGAGGCTGGTTCTTCCGGCTGGCCCCGCATGGCGCAACGCATCCTTGAACCCGGTGAGATCGAGACGCTGGCCTCGCGTGATGTCCCGCGCATCATCCTGCCGGATACCGCCTCGCTGTTCGGCGGACGCGCGGACCGGCTGCGCAGCCTGGCCGGACGCAGTGCCATCGGTGGCTACCTGCAGCTGCTGGCAGCACTGGCCGATGCACAACAGGCGCTGCTGGACGAACTGACGCCGCACCAACGCGAGGCGCTGCAGGCGCAGGCCCGCGCGCAGCAGTCGAGCGCGGCGGCCAGCGCCGGCATGCCATTGCGGCCCGCCAACACACTTCAGCTCGATGGCCGATGGCGCGACTGGTTGCGCGCGCTGTGCCGGCACTGCGCCGATGAAGCCGGGCTGCCTGCGGAGACCCGACAGGAACTGCAACGGGTTGCCGCGGCCGCTGACGCCTGGCTGGATGCACAGGCGCATGCGGTGCTGGAGCGCGACGACGCACCGTCGCTGGACGCGGTCGCTGCCCTGCTGGTGATGAACGCGCTGCAGGTGTACTGGGCCGTACTCGCGGCCAGCTTCCGCCCCACCGACCTGAAACCGCTTGCCGATGCACCCGGGCTGTGCCCGCTGTGCGGCTCGTTGCCGGTGGCCAGTGTGGTGCAGGCGCGCCCACCCTACGCCTCCTACCGCTATCTGTCGTGCTCGCTGTGCGCCTGCCAGTGGCACTACGTGCGCGTGCAGTGCAGCCAATGCGGCGCGGCCGGCAAGGACATCGCCTATCGCGCGCTGGCCGAGGTCGACGGCGATGCAGGGGAGGTGGTGCGTGAAGGCGCGATCCGCGCCGAGACCTGCGATCACTGCCACAGCTACCGCAAGATTCTGTATCTGGAGAAGGATCCGGCGCTGGAGCCGGTCGCCGACGACCTCGGCACGCTGGCGCTGGATCTGTTGCTGGGCGAGGAAGGCTACATGCGCGCCAGCCAGAATCCGCTGCTCTGGCAGTCCGACGGCGACTGAACCGATGCCTCGCGTGCACGCCCCCACCGCCCCGGCCAGCGCCCTGCCCTCGCTGGACCGCCTGCTGCGCCTGCCGGCGTTGTCGACGCTGATCAGGGACCACGGCCGCAGCCGCATCGCCCATCTGCTGCGCGAGCACGTGCAGGGGTTGCGCGAGCGCAGCGGCTGCGGCCAGCTGTCACCGGAACAGCTGCAGCGGGCCGTCGCGGAACCCGGCGTGGTCGCGGCCCTGCAGTCGGCGCTGGCAGCCGATGCACGCCTGGATCTGCAGCCGGTATTCAACCTCACCGGCACGGTGCTGCATACGAATCTCGGCCGCGCGCTGTTGCCGGACGCGGCGGTACGCGCAGTAACCCGCGCGATGACGGCGCCGGTGGATCTGGAATTCGACATCGCCCTGGGCCGTCGAGGCGACCGCGATGCGCGCGTGCGGGCACTGGTCTGCGAACTGACCGGCGCCGAAGCAGCGACCGTGGTCAACAACAACGCAGCAGCAGTCCTGTTGCTGCTCAACAGCCTGGCCAATCGCCGCGAGGTAGTCGTGTCGCGGGGCGAACTGGTGGAAATCGGCGGCGCCTTCCGCATTCCCGATGTAATGCGCAGCGCCGGTGCGCGGCTGCGCGAAGTGGGCACCACCAACCGCACCCATCCGGCCGACTTCGACAGCGCCATCGGCACGCGCACCGCGCTGCTGATGGAAGTGCACGCCAGCAACTACGCCATCACCGGCTTCACCGCCAAGGTCGACACTGCACGGATGGCATCGATCGCGCACGGGCACGGGCTGCCACTGGCGGTGGACCTTGGCAGTGGCAGCCTGTGCGACCTGTCTGCCCACGGTCTGCCGCGCGAACCTACAGTGCAGGAAGCGCTGGCGGCGGGCGCCGACCTGGTCTCGTTCAGCGGCGACAAGCTGCTCGGTGGACCGCAGGCCGGCATCATTGCCGGCCGCGCCGACCTCATCGGACGCATCAACCGCAATCCGCTCAAGCGCGCCCTGCGCATGGACAAGATGGGCCTGGCCGCGCTGGAAGCGGTACTGGCGCTGTACCGCGAACCGGAACTGCTGCCGCAGCGGCTGCCGACCCTGCGCACGCTGTCCCGCGAACAGGGAGACATCCATGCGCAGGCACAGCGCCTGCTGCCTTCCGTGCAGCAGGCGCTGGCCGCGCATTACGCGGTTGAAGCGGTGCCGATGTACAGCCAGGTCGGCAGTGGCGCGCAGCCACAGGCGCAACTGGCCAGCGCCGGCCTGCGCATCCGCGTCGCTGCAGCTGCCGGGTTGGACCGTCTGGCCAAGCGCCTGCGCGGCCTGCCACGGCCGGTGCTCGGGCGCATTGCCGAGGATGCGCTGTGGCTTGACCTGCGCGGGCTTGAGTACGGGGATGAGGCTGCTTTCCTCGCCCAGTGGAGCGCGCTGCAGGCATGATCGTCGGTACCGCCGGGCATATCGACCATGGCAAGACCAGCCTGGTGCGGGCACTGACCGGCATCGAAACCGATCGCCTGCAGGAAGAGCGCGCGCGCGGCATCTCCATAGAACTGGGGTATGCCTATGTGCCGGTGGAGGCCGCACGCGCAGAGGGGCCTCCGGCGATGCTGGGCTTCGTCGATGTGCCGGGTCACGAGCGCTTCGTGCACACGATGGTGGCCGGTGCCACCGGCATCGATGTGGCGCTGCTGGTGATCGCCGCCGATGACGGCGTGATGCCGCAGACCCGTGAGCATCTGTCGATCCTGCAGCTGCTGGGTGTGGACCGCGCTGCAGTGGCATTGACCAAGATCGACCGTGTGGATGCGGCGCGCATTGCCGAGGCAGAAGCGGAGATTGTTGCCCTGCTGGCCGGCACACCGCTGCAGGGGTCTGCAGTATTCGCCTGCAACAGCACCGACAGCGCGGATGCCGGCATCCATGCGCTGCGCGCCCACCTGCATGCGTGGGCCGCCGCTAACGACAGCCGCCGGACGGCCCAGCGCCGCAGCGAGCTGTTCCGCATGCCGGTGGATCGCGTGTTCTCGCTGGCCGGTCACGGCACACTGGTCACCGGCGCGGTACA
Source organism: Stenotrophomonas sp. STEN008 (assembly GCF_056760435.1). Lineage (NCBI taxonomy): Bacteria > Pseudomonadati > Pseudomonadota > Gammaproteobacteria > Lysobacterales > Lysobacteraceae > Stenotrophomonas > Stenotrophomonas sp. STEN008. Next base: position 75,139 of record NZ_JBRRET010000010.1, read on the forward strand.
GGGCGGCGTGGCCGCGGTCGGCGCGCATCTGCAGTTGATGCCGACCGCCATCGACGTGCGCATCCGCAGCATCCATGCGCAGAACCAGGCCAGTGGACAGGCTGCCGCGGGACAGCGCTGTGCCCTGAACCTGGCCGCCATCGCCCGCGACGGCATCACCCGCGGCGACTGGATCGCCGATCCGCGCGCGCTGCAGGCCACCACCCGGGTCGACGTACGCCTTCGCCTTGCGGCACAGGTGCGGCCCCTGCGCGACTGGACACCGCTGCACATCCACTGGGGCACGATGCACCGGCAGGCCCATGTGGTGCTGCTGGAGGATGAAGACAGTGGCAACGGCCAGCTGGTGCAGCTGGTGTTCGATGCCCCGGTCTGCGCGATGTGCGGCGACCGCTTCATCGCCCGCGATTCGGCTGCAGCGCATACGCTGGGCGGCGGCACCGTGCTCGATCCCGATCCACCGCAACGACGTCGGCGCAGCCCGGCACGCCGGGCGTGGTTGGCAGCCCTTGAACAGCTCGCGGCCGGCGCCGGCGTCGGGCCGCTGCTGCAGCAGGCACCGGCCGGCATCGCGCTGGCCGCCCTGCAACGCTACTGCCGGCGTGAGGCCGCACAGATCGATCTCCCTGCAGATGCCCGGCGCATCGCCACCCGCGAGGACACGGTGATCATCCTCGCCTCGCACTGGCAGGCGCTGCGCGAACAGGTGATCCGCTCGCTGCATGACTGGCACGAGCGACGGCCGGACGAGCCCGGTGTCGACAGCGGGCGCCTGCAGCGCAGCACCCTGCCCGCGCTCTCGACCAGTCTCTGGAACGCGCTGCTGCAGGACCTGTTCGACGATGGCGCGTTGCAGCGCGTGGGCGCGTGGTGGCGGCTGCCAGGCCACGACCATGCGCCGCCGGAACGCGAGCGCGCGCTTCTCGAACGCGTGCTCCCGCGTCTGGATGCCGGTGGTTTCGATCCGCCCTGGGTGCGCACGCTTGCGGCCGATCTCGGCTTCGCCGAGGAGGAGATGCGTGCGGTCCTGCGTCGCGCCGCAGCGCGCGGCGAGCTGTTCCAGGTGGTGCCGGACCTGTTCTACGCACCGGCCCGCATCGACGCGCTGGCGGCAACGGTCGCCCGGCTGTCACAGGCAACCGGCATGGTGGATGCTGCAGCATTCCGCGATGCCATCGGCCTGGGCCGCAAGCGCAGCATCCAGATCTTGGAGTTCTTCAATCGCGTTGGCTACACTCGACGCGTCGGTGACCAGCATCGGCCGCGCGGCGACCTGCAATGGAACACCGCCCACGGATGACTGCACCGGTACCGCCGTACCTTCGGAAGGCATGCGCATCCGGGCATGCGGCTGGGCTTCAAACCCAGCAGGGGGCGTCGATCGCTCCCTGGTAGGTTCGACTCCTGCTGCCTTCCGCCATTCGTGTTCCTGCAGGAGATGCCGGCATGGCCTCGCATGTGCAGTCCCCACTCCCCCCGTCGGCCGAGGCTCCGCAGCGATTGACTTCGCTGGCCCACGGCGGCGGTTGTGGCTGCAAGATCGCACCCGGCGTGCTGGCCGAACTGCTGCGGGGCACCCCGGCGTTCCCTGCGCCGGCCGAACTGCTGGTCGGCCGCGAGACCAGTGACGATGCCGCGGTCTACCGGCTTGATGATCGCCAGGCGATCGTCGCCACCACCGACTTTTTCATGCCGATCGTCGATGACCCGTTCGACTTCGGCCGCATCGCCGCCACCAATGCGCTGTCGGACCTGTATGCGATGGGCGCGCGGCCGCTGTTCGCACTGGCCATCGTCGGCATGCCCATCAATACGCTGCCACAGGACACGATCCGCGGCATCCTGCAGGGCGGCGAACGTGCCTGTGCCGACGCCGGCATCGTGGTGGCCGGGGGCCACAGCATCGACTCGGTGGAGCCGATCTATGGCCTGGCCGCGATCGGCGTGCTGGATCCGCAGCGGCTCAAGCGCAATGCCGATGCCCGCGCCGGCGATGTGCTGGTGCTGGGCAAGCCATTGGGCGTGGGCGTGTATTCGTCGGCGCTGAAGAAAGAAGTGCTGAATGCCGAGGGCTACCGGCAGATGGTCGAGTCGACCACCCGCCTGAACAGCGTGGGCCTGCCCCTTGCCGCGCTGGACGGCGTGCATGCCATGACCGACGTCACCGGCTTCGGCCTGCTCGGCCATCTGCTGGAGGTGTGCCGTGCCAGCGGGGTCGCCGCCGAGGTGGACAGCACACAGGTGCCTCTGCTGCCGCAGACCCTGGACCTGCTGCAACGTGGCTGCGTTACCGGCGCATCCAACCGCAACTGGGCCTCGTATGGCGGCCAGGTGCATTTCGCCGAAGGCGTGGCCGCCCACTGGCAGCCACTGCTGACCGACCCGCAGACCAGCGGCGGCCTGCTCGTATCCTGCGCAGCGGACGCCGTGGATGCGGTGAATGCCGTTTTTGCCGGCGCCGGGTTTGCCCAGGCCGCGGTGATCGGCCAGCTGCTGGCGGGGCCCGCCGGCGTCAGCGTGCGCTGAAACGATGAGGGCGCCCGAAGGCGCCCCGCAGCATCACTCGATGTTCTGCACCTGCTCGCGGATCTGGTCGATCAGCACCTTCAGCTCGACTGCGGCATTGGACGTGCGGCTGTCCACCGACTTCGAGCCCAGCGTGTTGGCTTCACGATTGAACTCCTGCAGCAGGAAGTCCAGGCGGCGGCCGACCGGCTCGCGCTGCGTGAGCACGCGGCGGATCTCGACGATGTGGCTCGACAGGCGGTCCAGCTCCTCATCCACATCCAGCTTCTGCAGCCACAGCACCAGCTCCTGCTCAGCGCGGCCGGGATCGACCGGATGCGGCAGATCGGCCAGGCGCGCAGCCAGCTTGGCACGCTGGCCATCACGGATGGCGGGAATCAGCGTGCGGACGTCACCCGCGATGCGCTCGATGCCATCCACGCGCTCGGCAATGGCCGCGGCGAGCTTGCCGCCCTCGCGCTCGCGGGCCTCGACGAATCCGTCCAGCACCTGATCCAGCAAGGCCAGCGCCTCGACCTGCAGGGCCGCCGCATCGGTGGCCTCGCCCCGGGTCACGCCCGGCAGCTGCAGCAGATCGGTGAAGCTCACCTGCAGGTTGGGAAAATCCGACGTCAGGCGGTGGGCCAGATGCCCGAGCTGGCCCAGCAGGGCCTCATCGACCTGCAGATTCCCCGCCGCGTCCGGCGCACGCAGTCGCAGCACCAGATCCAGCTTGCCGCGGCTCAGGCGCGCGGCGATGCGCTCGCGCAGCTGCGGCTCCAATGCCCGCAGCTCTTCAGGCAGGCGGGTGCCGACCTCCAGGAAGCGGTGGTTGACCGAGCGCAGCTCGCAGCCCAGCGTGCCCCACGGGGTGACCCGCTCGCCACCCGCGTAGGCGGTCATGCTTCGAATCATGGAATGTGTCCGGTGCGTGCAAAGGGGGAATGGTACCCTAGCGCCCTCACCAGAGCCCCCCTGCCCGCCCCGTGAAGGTCGCGGGCATGGCGGCGTACTCCCCGCCCTTACGGAACCCGCATCATGTCCGATTCCCGCCCCAGTGGCCGCCAGCCCGACCAGCTCCGCCCGGTCGTCATCCAACGCGGCTTCACCCGCCACGCCGAAGGCTCGGTACTGGTGTGCTTCGGTGAAACCCGCGTGCTGTGCACGGCCAGCGTCGAGAACCGGGTTCCGGGCTTCCTGCGCGGCAAGGGCGAAGGCTGGGTGACCGCCGAGTACGGCATGCTGCCGCGCGCCACCCACACCCGCAGCGACCGTGAAGCGGCGCGTGGCAAGCAGGGCGGCCGCACGCTGGAGATCCAGCGCCTGATCGGCCGCAGCCTGCGCGCCTGCGTGGACCGCAATGCCCTCGGCGAACGCACCATCACCCTGGACTGCGACGTGCTGCAGGCCGACGGCGGCACCCGCACCGCGGCCATCACCGGCGCCTACGTGGCCCTGGTCGACGCCGTGAACGTGCTGATCAAGCGCGGCGAGATCAAGCGCAACCCGATCCTGGGTGCGGTAGCAGCGGTGTCGGTGGGCGTTTACCGCGGCACTCCGGTGCTGGACCTGGACTACGCCGAAGACAGCGACTGCGACACCGACATGAACGTGGTGATGAACGATGGCGGTGGCTTCATCGAGCTGCAGGGCACTGCCGAAGGCCATGCCTTCCGCCGCGATGAACTGGACGCGCTGCTGGGACTGGCCGAAAAGGGCGTGAACGAACTGCTGGCCGCACAGCAGGCAGCGCTGTCGGCATGAACCGGCGCCTTGCCCTGACCACCCTGGTGGTGGCCGACTATGACGAGGCCATCGCCTGGTATACCGGCAAGCTCGGCTTCGCACTGCTGGAGGACATCGACCAGGGCCACAAGCGATGGGTCGTGGTCGGACCGACAGACGGCAGCGCCGCCGCCCTGCTGCTGGCGCGCGCCAGCGACGAGGAACAGCGCAGCCGCATCGGCAACCAGACCGGTGGGCGCGTTGCGTTCTTCCTCAACACCGACGACTTCCACCGCGACCATGCGGCGATGCTGGCCGCCGGGGTGGAGTTCCTGGAATCGCCGCGCGAAGAACCCTATGCAACGGTCGCGGTGTTCCGCGATCTGTATGGCAACACCTGGGACCTGCTGGAGCCCCGTCAATGAAGAAACTGGTACTGGCCAGCCACAACGCCGGCAAGCTGGTGGAGATGCAGGAGATCCTTGCCGACCTGCCGCTGCAGATCACCTCGGCCGCCGAACTGGGCCTGGGCGACGTAGAAGAGACCGGCCTGACCTTCGTCGAGAACGCGCTGCTGAAGGCGCGCGCGGCCTGCGAAGCGACCGGCCTGCCGGCGCTGGCCGATGATTCGGGGCTGATCGTCGATGCGCTCGGTGGCGCACCCGGCCTGTACAGCGCGCGTTATGCCGGCCACCCGACCAATGCCGCCGCCAACAACGCCAAGCTGCTGGACGCGATGGCCGACATCCCCGATGGCCAGCGCAGCGCCCGCTTCTATGCGGTGATCGTGCTCCTGCGCCACGCCACCGACCCGCAGCCGCTGATCTGCGAGGGCCGCTGGGAAGGGCAGATCATCCGCGAACTGCGTGGCACGAACGGTTTTGGCTACAACCCGGTATTCCTGGACACCACCCACGGCCTGACCGCCGCGGAAATGGAGCCAGCCCTGAAGAACGCCATCAGCCACCGTGCCATTGCCCTGCAGCAGCTCAAGCAGCAGCTGGCGACGCTGTACTGAAGCCATCCGATCGAACCAGGGAAGCCGGCCAACGGCCGGCACTACCGATGAAGCCCATGCCGCACGCCCACGACCACTGCAACCACCTGCCCGGCGAAGCCTGCTCCGCTGACCACGACAGCCCACCGCGACTGGTGCCACCGCCGCTGTCGTTGTACGTGCACCTGCCGTGGTGCGTGCGCAAATGCCCGTACTGCGATTTCAACTCGCACCAAGCCAAGGGCGAGCTGCCGTTCGAGGCCTACATCGATGCACTGCTGCGCGACCTGGACCAGGACCTGCCGCTGGTCTGGGGCCGGGTGGTGCACAGCGTGTTCTTCGGCGGTGGCACGCCCAGCCTGTTCCCGCCGGAGGCGATCGATCGCTTCCTGCAGCAGGCCAGCGCCCGCCTGCGCTTCGCGCCGAACGCCGAGATCACGCTGGAAACCAATCCCGGCACCGCCGAGCATGGCCGCTTCGACCGCTACCGCGCGGCTGGCGTGAACCGCCTGAGCTTCGGCATCCAGAGCTTCGACGACGAAGCGCTTAAGCGGCTGGGCCGCATCCACGACAGTGGCGAAGCCGAGCGTGCGGTGAAGATGGCCCAGGATGCGGGGTACGACAATTTCAACATTGACCTGATGTACGCACTGCCCGAGCAGACGCTGGCCGGTGCCGAATCGGACCTCGAGCGCGCCTTTGCACTGCAGCCGGCGCACATCTCGCACTACCAGCTGACCCTGGAACCGAACACGGTGTTCTTCGCGCGCCCACCGCAGGGCATTCCCGATGAAGACAACGCCTGGGACATGCAGGAACACTGCCAGGCGCTGCTGGCGCAGGCCGGCTTCGGCCAGTACGAGGTCAGCGCCTACGCGCGCCCCGGCCGGCAGAGCGCGCACAATCTGAACTACTGGCGCTTCGGCGATTACCTGGGCATCGGCGCCGGTGCACACGGCAAGATCAGTTCCGGCGCCGAAGAGCACGTGCTGCGGCGCTGGAAGCTCAAGCATCCGCAGGCCTACCTGGACAGCGCTGGCACCCCGGCGTCGTTCGGTGGCGATGACGTGATCACGCCCGCGCGGCTTCCGTTCGAGTACATGCTCAACCTGCTGCGCCTGCACGAGGGCTTCAGCCTGCGTGATTTTGAATCGCGCACCGGCCTGCCGCGCAGCGTGCTCGACGCACCGCTGGCCGAGGCCGTGCAGCGCGGCTGGCTGGAGACGGCCGATGGCCAGGTCCGCCCGACCGAACTGGGCCGCCGTTTCACCAATGATGTGGTGAGCCTGTTCCTGGACGAATGAGCGCCCCGGCGTGCAGCGTGTGCATTCACCCTAAAGTAGCGCCGGCCTCGGCCGACACGGTAGATTCACAGGATCGCTCCGCGGGAATCCGGGTACCGCACGCCGATGTCAGCTGTCTTCTCCCTCTCCGCCACCGACGCTGCCCGCCTGGCCAGCACCGACCTGCCACCGCGGGTACGTGAACTGCTGGGGGCGTTGACCGGCCTGTGCCGGCAGGCACTGACCGCGCCGCTGATCCTGACCGTCGAAGCGCTGGAACAACTCCTGTTGCACGATGCCGACCGCGCGCGCAGTCCGCAGCAGCAGGCTGAACTGATGGCGCAGCGTAGCCAACTGCATGCCTTCGCCGGCCACTTCAGCGAGCGCATGCTCGATGCGGTGGCCGAGGCACTGGCGCGGCTGCGCGAACCGACCGCCTTCACGGCAGCAGCACCACCGCCCGCACTGCCGGGCACGATCGGCCTGTCGCTGGTCGACGAGCACGAGGTCGACCGCGACCTGCTGCTCACCGAAATGGTCCGGCGCGAGACGCAGCGCTCGGCCAACGCCCTGAACCTGCTCGGCCAGCGCCTGGGCGTGCTGGCTGCGGCGCCTGCGTTCGAAGCCGATACCCTTCCGCTGGCACCGCAGGCGCTGTGCGCGATGGTGCGCAGGGTCGCCGAACAGGATGGCCTCGGGGCAGAGGTGCAGCTGGCGCTGTATCGCAGTTTCGAGCGGCAGGTGCTGGAACGCCTGGGCGACCTGCTTGATCGGGCCAATGCCCTGCTCGCCCAGCAGGGCGTGCTGCCGGGCCTGGTCTACACCCCGTATCTGGCCCGCTCGTCGAGTACGCGACGGATCATCACCCAGTCCGTCGCTGGCGGCCGTGCCACGCAGCCAGCCAGGCGCGCGGCGGCCCCCATGACCGGCTGGGGCGAGAACCTGCCTGCCGGCTCCTGGTCGACCCTGATGCAGGATGCCTTCCAGTCCGGTTCCGCATCCGCTGCAGCGACCCCCGGGCTGACCACCGCCACCGGCACCCTGCTGCACGACCTGCTGCAGCGCGCGCGTACCACGCCGGCGGCAGACGCGCCTGCGGTACCGACTGCTGCCGTCGATGCGGTATTGGCAAGGCTGCAAAACCAGGCCAGCGCCGCTACCGGTGTGGTCGACCTGCAGGCCGCCGTGGTCGCGCAGCTGCGCAGCGAGCATGGCCCGCATGCGCAGATCGGCAGCCATGATCGCGACAACCTGGACCTGCTGCGCCTGTTGATGCAGCAGATCCAGCAGCAGCAGCGCCCGGACCCGGTGCCCGCCGCCCTGCTGGCGCGCCTGCAGGTACCGTTGGCACGTGCAGCGATGGCCGATCCGGGCTTCTTCGTACGCGACGAGCATCCTGCGCGCGAGCTGCTCAACCATATCGCCGAAGCCGGTGCCCGCTGGCTGGGGGACGACGACGTCGATCCGCAGTTTCTGCAGCGCATGGCACAGAGCGTGCAGAGCCTGCTCGGCGAGGATGCACGCACGCCGGAAGCCTTCGCTGCTGCCAACGAAGAGGTGCAGCAGCACCAGCGCGCGGCCGCCCATCGCGCCGAACTGGCCGAACGCCGCCACGTCGAAGCCGCGCGCGGCAGGGAGCGCCTGGAACTCGCGCGGCGCCAGGCCAGCGCCCAGATCGAGCAGTGCTGCAGCACGCAGCAGCCGCCGCGCTTCGTCCAGACCCTGCTGCGCCAGGCCTGGTCCGACGCGCTGACCCTGACCCGGCTTCGCCATGGCGAGGACTCGCCCCAGTGGCAGGAGCGGCTGCAGCAGACCGAGCGCATCGCGGCCGTTACTGCAACCGCCGCCAACGGCGTCGATGGCACCGATGGCGCCTTGGCCGCCGATGTGGAGGCCGCGCTGCTGCAGGTGGGCTATCACGCCGAGGAAGCCTCAGCGGTGGCCCGTCGCCTGGCCACGCCCGGGGGCGAGGACGACAGCACGTCGCGTACCGAACTCAGCGCGCGGCTGAAGGCCCGCGCCCGGCTGGGCGAGCACACCGACAGCCGCAGTGCGTCCGCCCCTGCCGCGCCACGCAGCAGTGCGGAGGAGGCCGCCTACGAGCAGCTGTGCTCCCTGCCCTTCGGCAGCTGGTTCGACATCGACAACGGCGACGGCACGCTTCGCCGCCAGCGCCTGTCCTGGTACAGCCTGCTGACCGGCCATGTGCTGTTCGTCAATCCGCGCGGGCAGAAGATTGCCGAAACCGACCTCGACAGCCTGGCGCGGCAGATCAGCGCTGGGCGTGCGCATCTGGTCACCGAAGACAAGGGCCGGCTGGTCGACCGCGCCTGGAAGGCCAGCCTGGGCGCCCTGCGTGCGCTTGCCGGCCGCAACCCGCAGGACACCCCCGCATGAGCATGACGCCGCCGCAGGACACCCGCCGCGCCCCCCGACGCCAGGTGTCGGACCTGGTGCCGGTGACCGACCAGATGCGCGACTGCGTGGTCGGTCGCCTTGGCAATGTGTCCGAAACCGGCATGCTGATGCTGGCCAGCACTGCGCTGCGCGACGACGCGCTGTATCAGTTCCGCTTCCCGCTGCCGCTGGGCGATGGCCAGCAGGCAGCCATCGACGTGGGCGTGCACCTGTTGTGGAGCGAGCCGGCGCACGCCCCGGGACAGAGCTGGGTGGGCTTCCGGTTCCTCACCCTGTCACGCGAACACCGCCAGCTGCTGCGGCAGTGGGTAGGCGAAGACAGCGACGAAGGACCGCTTTCGACGGACTGACTGCCGGTTCCGGCACAGCGGTTTCTGCCGGTATGCGGCAGAATCTAGGGCCGTTTCCGTGTCGAGCCACCGCAATGATCCAGCAAGACCCCGGCGCCCTGTATCCCGATCACCTGGCCGTGCTGTGCCGACGCGCCGAGCAGGCGCTGGCGCGCGGCGGCTTTGATCACCTCGTGGTGCCCAGCGGCACCCTGCACTACCAGGTGTTTGATGATCGCGACTATCCCTATGCGGTGAATCCGCAGTTCAAGGCATGGTTGCCGCTGACGCGCGTGCCCAACAGCTGGATCGTGTTTACGCCCGGCAAGCGGCCGGTGGTGATCTTCCATCAGCCGTTCGATTACTGGCACGTAGTGCCGGACGCGCCGAGCGGCTGGTGGGTGGAGCACTTCGACATCCACATCATCCGCACGCCGGATGAAGCGCTGGCGTTGCTGCCGGCCGATCCGTCGCGCTGCGCGATCCTGGGTGAGCCGCAGAGCGCACTGGGCAGCCACGTGCCGAACAATCCTCCGGCGGTGGTGAATTACCTGGAATGGCACCGTGGCAGCAAGACGCCCTACGAGATCGCCCTGATGCGCCAGGCACAGGTGCTGGGCGTGCGCGGCCATCGCGCCGCCGAAGCCGCGTTCCGCAACGGTGCCGACGAGTTCAGCATCCACATGGCGTACTGCCAGGCGGTGGGCCAGGACGCCAATGAACTGCCCTACGGCAACATCGTGGCGTTGAACGAGCACGCCGCCGTTCTGCACTACACCGAACTGGGCCGCAAGGCACCGCAGCCGCTGCGCAGCTTCCTCATCGATGCCGGCGCCAGCGCGCACGGCTACGCCAGCGACATCACCCGTACCTACGCGGCGCACGGCCACGACGAATTCGCTGCGATGATCGCTGCCGTCGATGCCGCCCAGCAGCAGATGTGCGCGGCGGTGCGCCCGGGCGTTGATTACAGGACGCTGCACGTGGACGCGCATCTGTCGCTGATGGGCGTTCTGAAGGACTTCGGCGTCATCAGGGTATCGCCGCAGACCGCGCTGGAAACCGGCGTCAGCGCCGCATTCTTCCCGCACGGCATCGGCCATCTGATCGGCCTGCAGGTGCACGACGTGGCCGGATTCGCCGCCAGCGACGAAGGCGGCCGGATCGAACGTCCGGCGGGTCATCCCTACCTGCGTCTGACCCGCGTGCTGGAACCGGGGATGGTGGTGACCATCGAGCCGGGCCTGTACTTCATCGACATGCTGTTGAACGAGGTCAAGGACGCCGGCCATGGCGATGCGATCAACTGGGAGCGCGTGGACTTCTTCCGTCCGTATGGCGGCATCCGCATCGAGGACGAAGTGCTGTGCACCGATGGCGAAGCGGACAACCTGACGCGACCGGAGTTTGCGGCAGCCAACGGCTGAGCCCCTCGTGGTTGGATGCTGAATCAAAGCAGCGCTTGGCGGGGCGGGTGGGCCATGCAGGGGACGCTGCAAGTACGTCCCTGTAAGCTCGGTGGCGCCATCCATGGCGCCAACGCCCCTGCATGGCCTACCCACCCCACCTTTGACAGTTTCCTGCCGCGTCCAACCACGGAAAAGAAAAAATAAAAGCAGAAGCGGGTCGCTCGCTGCGCTCGCTCCGTGTCGACCAAGGTCGACACCTACCAGCAGCCGCAATTACCGGTAGATCCACGCCATGCGTGGATGATTCATTCGATATCTGACAGATGTGCCGACCAACGGTCGGCCCCCACCAACAGCCGCGTGAACCTGTCGAAGGCGGGGCACTGTGGGTTTGCGGGGTGTGAGCCGCATGGATGCAGCGACCAAGCCTCCAGGGATGGATTCACGGCGTCCCCGCAAACCCACAGTGCCCCGCCATCCCACGGATAGCCCGCTGTTGCTGTTGCTCCAGCTGTTGCGTCTGCGGGTGCAGGGCTGCAAGCCCTGCCGGCAACCCTCAACCCGCCATCACCGCTTCGATCTCGTCCGCACTCCGCGCCAGCCCTTCGGTCAGCACGCGATGGCCATCGTCGGTGATCAGCACATCGTCCTCGGTGCGGATGCCGATGCCACGCCAGCGCGGCTCCACCGTCGTATCGTCCACGCCGATGTACAGGCCCGGCTCGATGGTGAACGCCATGCCCGGCTCCAGCAGCCGCGAGTCCCCGGCCAGGCGGTAGTCGCCCACGTCGTGCACATCCAGCCCGATCCAGTGGCCGGTCTTGTGCCGGTAGAAGCGCTGGTACAGGCCTTCGGAAAGATTCTTCTCCAGCGTGCCCTTCAGCAGGCCGAGCCGCAGCAGGCCTTCGGTCAGCGTCTGCACCGCCGCCAGGTGGCCGGCTTCGTAGGGTACGCCGGGCCGGGCCTGGGCCAGCGCCGCCGCCTGGGCCTGGCCGACCAGATCATGCAGCGCGCGCTGCTCGGCGCTGAAGCGCCCGTTCACCGGGAAGGTACGGGTGATGTCGCTGGCGTAGCCACGGTACTCAGCACCCGCATCGATCAGCACCAGCTCGCCGTCGCGCGCACGCCCGTTGTTGTCGCGATAGTGCAGGATGCACCCGTTGCGGCCGGCGCCGACGATGCTGCAGTACGCCGGCACCGCATCGCTGGCGCGGAACACCCGCTCCAGTTCGGCCTGCAGCTCGTACTCATGGATGCCCGCCTTCGCCGCCTTCATCGCTGCCAGGTGCGCACGCACGCTGATCTGGGCGGCGTGCTGCATCAGCGCCACCTCCGCGCCGGACTTGAACAGGCGCTGCTCATGCAGCAGGTGGCCCAGCTCCAGGAACTCGTGCGGCGGCTGCGCACCGTGGCGCACCTGGGAGCGGACACGGTTGACCCAGCCGATCAGCTTCAGGTCGAAGTCCGCGTCACGGCCGAAGTGGTAGTAGACGCGCGAGCGTCCCTCCAGCAGGCCCGGAAGGATGTCGTCCAGATCGTCGATCGGATAGGCATCGTCCATGCCGAACTGCGCCACGGCGCCTTCCTGGCCGGCGCGGCTGCCGTCCCAGGCCTCGCGCTCGGCATCGCGTTCGCGGCAGAACAGGATCGCCTCGCCGTGACGACGCCCGGGAATCAGCACCAGCACGGCTTCCGGCTCCGGGAAGCCGCTCAGGTACTGGAAGTCCGAATCCTGCCGGTACGGGTAATGGGTATCCAGGCTGCGCACCTTCTCGGACGCGGCGGGCAGCACCAGGATGGCGTCTTCGCCGGCCATGTCCATCAGCTGCCGGCGACGACGCTTGTACTCGCCGGCCGCGATGCCGGTGCGCTGCTTGATGTCCATCAGTTCAGGCGCTGCCGGTGGCGCGCGGCCAGCACCACATCGCCGTGCAGCAGCAGCACCGCCACGCGGATGAATTCCTCGATCTCCGACAGCGCCTCATCGTCGTCCTCGCCACCCGCCTCGAAATCCTCGCTGGAAGCACGCGCCAGGCTGGCCATGTCGGTCAGCGCCTCTTCGCCCTCTTCGGACAGGGCCGGACGACGGCCGCCACTGCCCAGTCCGAATCCACCAAGGAAGGCGCGGGTCCAGCTGAACATCGCGTCGGCCTGCGCAGCCACGTCCTCGCTGTCGCTCAGCAGCAGCTCGAACGCGAAATCGCGGTCCTCCAGCTGCTTGATGGTGGCCTGCAACAACTGCCCGAGGGCGCTGTCGGCCGCCACCGGCGGCAGGCTGTCGTCGGCCAGCACACGCGCCGGCCAGTCGTTGCCGGGAGCTCCACCGGCGGCCAGCCAGCCGCACAGGCCGCCATGCAGCTCGGCAGCGGTGGCGCCCAGGCCCAGGTCCTGGCTGGCGCGGGAAACGTCGTCGACGGAGGGAAGTTCGGTCATCGTGCGGCTCGTTCGGAGAAGGAAACCCCGAGCGCGCACGCGCGCGCCCGTGAGCCCTGTAGTGTAGCAACCCGATAGCGACCTCCCCGTGGCCATCGGGGCCTGCTGCGACAGCGCTTGACCGCCCAGACCCGGCTTGCCTATCGTGCCTGCATGGAACCCGCCGATCCCCTTGCCCAGCTGCAGGACTTCGCCGCCCGCGTGGAAGCGTTGCTTGAACGCAACCAGCGCCTGGCCGAAGAGAACCGCAGCCTGCGCCACCAGCAGGAACAGCTGGTGGCCGAGCGCTCGACGCTGCTGGCCAAGAACGAACAGGCGCGCTCGCGGGTGGAAGCGATGATCAGCCGGCTCAAATCCCTGGAGCAGCACACATGAGCGCCGAACCGGTCAGCGTCCGCATCCTCGACCGCGAGTACACCGTCGGCGTGGGTGCCGATGAACGCGACAGCCTGATGGCGGCCGCGCGCCTGCTCGACGCACGGATGCGCGAGATCCGTGGCAGCAACCGCATGGCGGCGGTCGACCGCATCGCGGTCCTGGCGGCACTGAATCTGGCCCATGAACTGCAGCTGTTGCGTGACGAGAACGCCCGCCAGGCCGTGGCCCTGCAGCAGACGCTGGCCGACCTGAACCGGCGGCTGGACCGCGCCATCGACGGCAATCCCTGACAGATCGCGCGACACGCGTCTTCTCATTTCTGAATTGGCACGGACTGTTGCCGACGAACGGCCTATCCAGATCAGGACCGGCCGCTATAATGGCCCTGCGTTCTCTGCGGTACTCGACGGCATGTGCAAACATTCGCCTTGTCCCTTAAGAACGACACCGGGAGCGCGACAGCGCCGGGAGTGCAGGTCCGCCTTGTAGCGGGAAGCCCGATGGTTCTCCAGCGTTCCCACTTGAGCCCCCGGGTTCAAGGTCGTTTCGCATGCATCGACATTGCGGAGAATGCAATATTCCAGCAAGGGCGGCGTCTTCGGGCGTCGCCCTTGTTCTTTCCGGCACAATGACGGCTGTTCCTTGCCGCACTCTGCCATGACCGACCCGCGCCAGGCCCTGCGCCACGACCTGCGGCAACGCCGCCGTGACCTTTCCGCCAGCGAGCGCATCGCCGCCGCCGATGCCCTTGCCGATGGGCTGCTGGCGTTGCCGTTTGCGCCGCTTCACGGCCACGTTGCCGGCTATTGGGCGCTGGACGGTGAGATCGCGCTGCATCGCTGGCAGCTGCAGCTGCCCGATGGACTCACCTACTGCCTGCCGGTGCTGGCCGGCGACACGCTGCGCTTCGCGCCCTGGCGGCCCGGTCAGCCCCTGACCGGCAATCGCTACGGCATTCCGGAACCGGACGTGGCCGTGGAAGACACGCTGGAACCGGCGCAGATGGCGCTGGTAGTGACCCCGCTGGTGGGTTTCGACACACAGTGCCGGCGGCTGGGCATGGGGGGCGGCTGGTATGATCGCAGCTTCGCCTTCCGCCACGACCGGCCGGCGCCGCCCTGGCTGGTCGGTGCTGCCTTCGCGGTGCAGCAGGTCGAGTCCTTGCCGGTGGCGTCGTGGGACGTGCCGGTGGATGCGATCTGCACCGAAGCCGGCACCCTGTTCCCCTCCGCTGCCCCCGTGAACGCATGACCGCCCGCAAGCGCTATTGGCTGATGAAGTCCGAGCCGGACGCCTTCTCCATCGATGACCTGGCCAAGGTCAAGGTCGAGCCCTGGAACGGGGTGCGCAACTACCAGGCGCGCAACTTCATGCGCGATGGCATGCAGGTCGGCGACGGCATCCTGTTCTACCACTCCAATACCAAGGTCCCCGGCATCGTCGGCCTGGCCACGGTCGCCAGCCCGGCCTACCCGGACGATACCCAGTTCGACCCGAAATCCGACTACCACGACCCGAAAAGCACGCGCGAGAACCCGCGCTGGATGCTGGTGGACGTGGCCTTCGACCGCAAGCTCAGCCAGGTGATCGCGCTGGACGAGATCAAGCTGCACGCCGAAGCGCTCGGCGAGGGCTTCCCGCTGGTTGCCAAGGGCAACCGGCTGTCGGTGTTCCCGGTGACCGCCGCGCAGTGGAAGCTGCTGCTGTCGCTGGAAAAGAAATCCTGATTCCCTGCTGAGAGTTCCTCCCATGTCCGAAGCCAAGCGCCTGGCCGCCGAGAAAGCCATCGAGTACGTCGAAGACGGCATGATCGTCGGTGTCGGCACCGGTTCCACCGTCGCCTATTTCATCGATGCGCTGGCGCGCATCCAGCATCGCATCAAGGGTGCGGTGTCCAGCTCGGAACAGAGCACCGCGCGCCTGAAGCAGCACGGGATCGAGGTGATCGAGCTGAACCACACCGGCAACCTGTCGCTGTACGTCGACGGCGCCGACGAGTGCGATCCCGGCAAGTGCCTGATCAAGGGCGGTGGCGCTGCACTGACCCGCGAGAAGATCATTGCCGAGGCCAGCGAGCGCTTCGTCTGCATCGTCGACCCGAGCAAGCAGGTCCCGGTGCTGGGCAGGTTCCCGCTGCCGGTGGAAGTGATTCCGATGGCACGCAGCCTGGTGGCCCGGCAGATCCGCGACATGACCGGGGGCCAGCCGACCTGGCGCGAGGGCGTGGTCACCGACAACGGCAACCAGATCCTGGACATCCACAACCTGCAGATCACCGATCCGGAAAAGCTCGAGCGCGAACTCAACCAGCTGCCGGGCGTGGTCTGCGTCGGCCTGTTTGCCCGTCGCCGTGCCGACGTGGTGATCATCGGCGGCGAACCGCCGGTCGTGCTCTGACCCTCACGCGAAGGATCCTGACGATGTCGCTGCTGCGTTCGCTGCTGATGCTTCCCTTGCTGGCCCTGGCCGGCTGTGCCACCGATGCGGCCCGTCACTGGGTCGAACTGGACGGCGCCCGCTACCACGTGGAGCTGGCAACCAATGATGAGGCCCGCGCACGCGGGCTGATGTTCCGCGACCAGATGCCCGTTGACCACGGCATGCTGTTCATCCATGACCGCGAGGAAATGCAGGCGTACTGGATGAAGAACACCAAGATCGCGCTGGACATCCTGTACTTCGACAGCCAGCGCCGGCTGGTGAGCCAGCAGCGCGACGTGCCGCCCTGCTCGGCCGGCGACATGTGCCCGCCCTATCCCAGCGGCGGCCCGGCCCGGTACGTGCTGGAACTCAACGCCGGCCAGGCCGAGAAGCTCAAGCTGAAAGACGGTACCGAACTGACCTTCGGCCCGGGCATCGAGAAGTAGGCCCACGCGGCCCGGCGGCCGGCCGGCACCCCGGTCGGGGTCGGATCCCTTTCGCACGCGGACGGGATCTGACCCTTGGATTTTTCACGCCACACCGCTTGAATCCGTCTGCGATTGCCGCCAGTCTGTGACCATGCCGGACCGGATCACACTCCCCGACTGGGATGCACTGGCCGACCTCGAAGACGAGGCGCTGCCGTTGTTGCCGACCGCGCTGCTGATCGCGCGCGATGAATATCCGGATCTGCAGCCGTCCACCTACGACGCGCTGATCCAGAGCCATGTCGACCACCTTCGCGCCGAAGTGGACAGCATCGAGCGCAGTCCGCTGAAAATGGCCGCGATCAATCGCCACCTGTTCGACGAACTGGGCTACAGCGGCGACCACGACGAGTATTACGATCCGCGCAACAGTTATCTCAACCAGGTATTCGAGCGCAGGCTCGGCAATCCGATCTCGCTGGCGCTGGTACAGATGGAGGTCGCGCGGCGGCTGGGCATTCCGCTGGACGGCGTGTCCTTCCCCGGCCACTTCCTGGTGCGCCTGCCGGTGGATGACGGTGTCCTGGTGATGGACCCGTTCAACGGCGGTCGGCCGCTGGATGTGGACGAACTGCGGGAGCGCGCAAAGTCACATCTGGGCGGGCAGATGCCCGACGACCAAGTGCTGGCGCAGATTCTCGATCCGGCACCGTCCCGCGCGATCCTGATGCGGATGCTGCGCAACCTGCACGGCGTGTATGCCGAGGCCGGTGAATGGGACCGTGCCGCGCGCAGTGCCGACCGCCTGCTGAAGCTGGCGCCGGAGCAGGACGACGCCCTGCGCGACCGGGGCCTGGCCTACCTGCAGCTGGAGTACCTGACGGGAGCCCGGCACGATCTGGGGCAGTACCTCAAGCGCAATCCCGAGGCCAGCGACGCGCAGTGGCTGCGCGAGAAGCTGATCGATCTGGGCGGGCCGATGCCACGGCTGCATTGAGGCGGCCGGTGCGCGGACCTGCGGCCCGCCCCACGTCCGTCAATCGACCTCGACCATCTCGAAATCGGCCTTGGTAACGCCGCAGTCCGGGCAGGTCCAGGTGTCCGGAATGTCTTCCCAGCGCGTGCCCGGCGCAATGCCCTCTTCCGGCAGGCCGTCGGCCTCGTGGTAAAGGAAGCCGCAGACCACGCACATCCAGGTACGCAGGGTGGTGGGGGTGGCGTCGCTCATCGGATAATCGGGGTTGAATTCACGGGCCGCCATTGTCCCATCGCGGTCCACTCACCGGTAGCCATCGATGACCTCTGCTTCCCCGGCGCCCCGTGGCGTCTACCTCATCACCCCGGATGAGCCCGACACCGCACGCCTGCTGGCCCGCACCGCGCCCTTGCTGGCCGCCGGCGCCACCTGGCTGCAATACCGCAACAAGACCGCCAGCGACGCGCTGCGGCTGGAACAGGCCACCGCACTGCAGGCGCTGTGCGCAGAGCACGGCGTGCCGCTGATCGTCAATGATGACCCGGTACTGGCCCGGGCCGTGGGCGCAGCCGGCGTGCATCTGGGCGGTACCGACGGCGACATCGCCAGCGCGCGCGCCCTGCTCGGTGCCGACGCCATCATCGGCGCCTCCTGCTACGACCAGCTGGCCAACGCCGAGGCCGCCGCAGCCGCTGGCGCCAGCTATGTGGCCTTCGGCGCCTTCTTTCCGACCACCACCAAGATCACCACCAGCCGTGCCCACATCGATCTGCTGCGGCAGAGCGCCGCACTGGGCGTACCGCGGGTGGCGATCGGCGGCCTGACGCCGGACAATGTCGGTCCCCTCATCGAGGCCGGCGCCGACCTGGTGGCCGTGGTCAGCGGCATCTACGCCGCAGCGGACCCGGTCGCCACCCAGCGCGCCTACCTCGCCCAGTTCCGGTAACACCTAGGAAACCCGATGAACCACGACCAGTCCCACGCCCTGTTCTCCCGTGCCCAGCACTTGCTGCCGGGCGGCGTCAATTCGCCGGTCCGCGCGTTCAAGTCGGTCGGCGGCGAGCCCTTCTTCGTCGAGCGCGCCGATGGCGCCTACCTGTACGACGTGGACGGCAACCGCTACATCGACTATGTCGGTTCCTGGGGTCCGATGATCGTCGGCCACAATCATCCGGCCGTACGCCAGGCGGTGAAGAAGGCCGTCGAACAGGGCCTCTCGTTCGGTGCGCCGTGCGCCGCCGAAGTGACCATGGCCGAGACCATCACCCGCCTGGTGCCGTCCTGCGAGATGGTGCGGATGGTCAACTCCGGCACCGAAGCGACCCTGTCGGCGATCCGCCTGGCGCGCGGTGCCACCGGTCGCAACCGCATCGTCAAGTTCGAAGGGTGTTACCACGGCCATGGCGACTCGTTCCTGGTGAAGGCCGGCAGCGGCATGCTGACCCTCGGTGTGCCCACCTCACCGGGCGTTCCGGCAGGCCTGAGCGAACTCACCCTAACCCTGCCCTACAACGACTTCGAGGCCGCCACCGCACTGTTCGAGGCACAGGGCAGCGAGATCGCCGGCCTGATCATCGAACCGGTGGTGGGCAACGCCAACTGCATCCCGCCACGCGACGGCTACCTGCAGCACCTGCGCGAGCTGTGCACGCAACACGGCGCACTGCTGATCTTCGATGAAGTGATGACCGGCTTCCGCGTGGCGCTCGGCGGCGCGCAGGCGCATTACGGGATCACGCCGGACCTGACCACCTTCGGCAAGATCATCGGCGGCGGCATGCCGGTGGGCGCCTATGGCGGTCGCCGCGACCTGATGCAGCAGATCGCCCCCGCCGGCCCGATCTACCAGGCCGGCACGCTCAGCGGCAATCCAGTGGCGATGGCGGCCGGCCTGGCAATGCTGGAACTGGTCCAGCAGCCCGGCTTCCACGCCGACCTGGCCGAGCGCACCGCACGCCTGTGCGAGGGCCTGGAAGCTGCGGCCGCAGACGCCGGAGTGGCCGTGACCACGACCCGGGTCGGGGCGATGTTCGGGCTGTTCTTCACCAGCGAGAAGGTGGAGACCTATGCGCAGGCCACCGCCTGTGACATTCCGGCGTTCAACCGCTTCTTCCACGCCATGCTGGACCAGGGCGTGTTCCTGGCGCCGTCGGCGTATGAGGCCGGCTTCCTGTCCAGTGCGCACGACGATGCGGTGATCGAAGCGACGCTGGCCGCTGCACGCGTGGCGTTCAAGGCCGCCAAGGGCTGAGCCCTGCCCATGGCGGGCGCCAACCTTGGTTGGCACTGCCTTGCACCGTATCCACGCCTGGCGTGGATCTACTGCAACGTGTAGAGCCGAGCCATGCCCGGCTCATCGTACGCAGCGCGGAAAAGAGCAGTCGAGCATGGTGCGACGCTGCAAACGGCATCAACCAAAGACGAACGTGCCCTTCATCATCGCGAAGTGGCCGGGGAACGAGCAGAAGAAGGTGTAGTCACCGCCCTTCTGCAGGCCCTGGGTAGAGAAGCGCACGCGCGTGGTCTCGCCGCCGCCGATCACCTTGGTGTGCGCCAACACGCGCTTGTCGGCCTTCGGCAGGTAGCTGTCGGCCAGGGTCATGCGCATGCCCGCCATCGCCACCGGCTGGTAATCGGCACTGCGGGTCAGCACCCAGTTGTGGCCCATGGCAGTGGCGGCCAACTTACCGGTGTGGCGCAGCGTCAGATCCACGGCGGTGCAGTCGGCGGCGACCTTGATCTCGCGGCTGCTGAAGCTCATCTGGTCGGTGCTGTCGATGCTTACCGCACACACCCGCGCCATCGCCGACGGCGCCAGCATCAGCGCGCCCAGTCCCACTGCCACCATCCAAGCCTTCATCGTTGCCTCTCCTGCGGATTCAAGCGCCATTCTAGGCAGCCCCCTGTGGCCGCGTCTGCGACCGTCTGTCGCATGCCCACTCCAGGGTTTCCCGCACACTTGCCGCAATGGCATGCTCGGCCGATGCGGATCGACCTGTTGCTGCTGGATGTAGACGGCGTGCTGGTGCATTACCAGCGCGCGCAACGCGTGCTGCATCTGGCGAAGGCGCTGGGGGTTCCGACGCAGGCCGTGCAGGCCGCGTTGTACGACAGCGGGCTGGAAGCCGCGCATGACAATGGCTTGCTGGGCGGCCCTGCCTATCTGGCGCGATTGGGAGAGCTTCTGCACAGGACCATCGACGTGGACACCTGGACGGCAGCGCGGCAAGCCGCGAGCCATCCGCAGCGCGCAGTCCTGCAACGGCTGCGGGCCCTGCAGCTGCCGATGGCGGTGCTGACCAACAATGGCGCGCTGATGAAGCAGGCGTTGCCTTCCCTGCTGCCGGAGCTGTTCCCTGCCCTGCTGGGTCGCGTGTTCTGCAGCGCCGATTTCGGCCTGCGCAAACCGGCGCCGGAGGTGTTCCTGCGCACGCTGGAGATGCTTGATGCAGCGCCTGCGCACACGCTGTTCGTCGATGACCTGTTCGCCAACGTGCGCGGCGCACGCGCCGCTGGGCTGCACGCGGAAACGGTGCACGATGGCCGTGGGCTGGGCAAGGTGTTGAAACGCTACCGGATCACGTGACCGCTGTAGAGCCGAGCCCATGCTCGGCTGCTGTTGCCTGACGTGGAGATGAGCCGAGCATGGGCTCGGCTCTACAGCGATTCCGCGGCAACGGGGTCAGCGCCAAGGCTTCAGCGTGCGGCGATGAACGCTGCAACAGCGGCACGCAGGCGCTTCAGGCCTTCGGCCACTTCTTCGTCGGTGATGTTCAACGACGGCACGAAGCGCAGCACGTCCGGACCGGCCTGCAGGGTCAGCAGGCCGTGTTCGGCCGCGTGATCGAGGATGGCACCGGCCTGCCCGGCGAAGTCCTTGGCCAGGACCGCGCCCAGCATCAGGCCGCGACCGCGTACGCCACTGAACACGCCGAATTCCTCGCTGATGCGGGCGAAACCATCGCGCAGCGCCTTCGACTGGCGGCTGACATTGGCGGCGATCTCAGGCGAGGACAGTTTGCGCAGCGCTACGCGGGCGACGGCAGCAGCCAGCGGATTGCCACCGAAGGTGGTGCCGTGCGCACCGAACTGCATGGTCTCGGCGACCTTCGGGCCGGCCAGCATCGCGCCGATCGGGAAGCCGCCTCCCAGCGCCTTGGCCAGGGTGACCATATCCGGCACCACGTCATCCTGCCAGTGCGCGAACAGCGTGCCGGTACGGCCCATGCCCGCCTGGATCTCATCCAGCACCAGCAGCGCGCCGTGCTGGTCGCACAGCTCGCGCACGCGCTTGAGGAAACCGGACTTGGCCGGCATCACGCCACCCTCGCCCTGCACCGGCTCCAGCATCACCGCCGCCACGTCGCCCGCGGCCATCGCCGTTTCCAGCTGCACTTCGTCGTTGAAGTCGATGTAGCGGAAGCCACCGGGCAGCGGCTCATAGCCTTCCTGGTACTTCGGCTGGGCGGTGGCGGTCACCGCGCCCAGGGTGCGGCCGTGGAAGCTGCCGCGGAACGTGATGATCACCCGCTTGTCAGCCGGCCGCCCCTGGCTGGAGGCCCACTTGCGCACCATCTTGATCGCCACTTCATTGGCTTCGGCGCCGGAATTGCACAGGAACACGCGCTCGGCGAAGCGGCTGGCCTTCACCAGCTCTTCCGCCAGGTGCAGCGGCGGTGCGCTGTAGAACACATTGCTGGTGTGCCAGAGCTTGCTGGCCTGCTCGACCAGTGCCGCCACCAGATCCGGGTCGTTGTGGCCCAGGCCGCACACGGCGATACCGGCCGCCAGATCGATGAACTCACGGCCCTGACTGTCCCACACGCGGGCGCCCTGGCCACGCTCCAGCACCACCTGGCGAGGCTTGTAGACCGGCAGGTAGTAGTGCGAAAGGGAGATCAGCGGGTCGGTCGCGGCGGTCATGGCAGTCGGCAGGATTCAGGAATGCCCATTCTCGCGCCGGAACCCCTGCGGCACAATGCGCCCATGCGACCGTTCTCCGCCCCCCAGCTGAACCCCGCCACCGAAACCGGCTGGCGCCGCCAGTGGTTCGACATCATCTACCGGCACGATACCCGGCCCTCGCGCAATTTCGACCTGCTGCTGGTGGTGACCATCATCGCCAGCATCCTGGTGGTGATGATCGACAGCGTGCAGCACCTGCACGCCGAGTGGTCCACCAGCCTGTACGTGCTCGAGTGGGGCTTCACCCTTATCTTCACCGCCGAGTACCTGCTGCGGCTGGCGGTGGTCAAGCGCCCGCTGCGCTATGCCGTGAGCGTGTGGGGCATCATCGACCTGCTCTCGATCCTGCCCGCGTACCTGTCGATGTTCATCCCCGGCGCGCAGAGCCTGCTGGTGGTGCGCGCACTGCGCATCCTGCGCGTGTTCCGCATCCTCAAGCTGACCCGCTACATCGAGGAAAGCGGCGTGCTGATGCAGTCGCTGTGGCGCAGCCGGCGGAAGATCCTGGTGTTCCTGTTCACGGTGATCACCATCACCATCATCGCCGGCGCGCTGATGTACGTGATCGAAGGACCGGAGAATGGCTTCAGCAACATTCCTGCCAGCATGTACTGGGCGGTGGTGACCATGGCCACGGTCGGCTTCGGCGACATCGTGCCGCAGACCGTGCTCGGCCGCTTCGTCACGTCCGTGCTGATCCTGATCGGCTACAGCATCATTGCCGTGCCCACCGGCATCTACACCGCTGAACTGGCCAGCACCATGCGCGAGGCCGAGCTGGCGGCACGCCGCGATGCCCGGGGTTGCCCGCACTGCGGGCTGGAAGGCCACGAACCGGATGCACGCCACTGCCGGGCCTGCGGCAACGCGCTGCCGGAAGCCTTCAACCGCTGACCCGTACCTGCGCGGGGCGGTGAGCAGCCTGCCGCCGCTCCCGCCTCAGCGCATCTGATTGCTGGCACTGACCAGTGCGTCGGCACACTGGACTGTCACCCGGATCTACTGCCGGTTGCTCTGGAACACCAGCGCGTTGTAGACATGCAGCAGTCGCCCGGCCGAACCCCGCGGGGCCATCGACGGCGAATCCAGCATGCGCCGCTCGAAGTCGTTGTACGGGGTCTTGCTGCTGACCCGCTGCAGGCGCTCCTTGCCCTCGCGACGGAAGTTTTCGGCTTCGCGCTCGAAGCTGTTCCAGTCCAGCTTGCCCGGCTCCTGATCGGCCACCTTGGCATGTGCTTCGTCGGAAATGCGATTGAAGGCCTGCAGCCGTTCATCGGCCTGCGCCGGATCGAAATCGTCGTCACCCATCAGGTCCATGATCGCTTTCGCTTCCAGCATCATCGCCAGCCGGTAGTACTCGCGGGTGCGGCCCTCGGCCTGTTCCAGCGCCTTGAGGTGCTCGCGCTGGGCAGCATCGTTCTGGCGTTCCAGTTCAACGTTGAACGTTTCGCTGGCGCCGGCGAAGGCCTTGAACGCCGCCATCAGCGGCGCGTGCAGCTGCTTGCCCTTGGCGAACTGGTCGTCCTCGTAATCCTGGCGCTCGTAGTAGTCGTGTGCCTCATGGCTGACCGGCACCAATGCCTTCAGCGCCTGCAGGTAGCGGCCAGCCGCCGCATCGAGTTCCGGCAGCGCGGGCTGGGCCGCGATCGCCTCGGTGATCGGTGCGTCGCACTGCTTCATGTCGTAGTCGTCGATCTCGCTTGGTCCGTACACACGGGTCTCGCGTCCGCTCGGACCGGCCTCCAGATCCTTGATCCAGCCCGTGTAGGCGCGGGCGCTGCCATGCACCTCGGAATCGACCGCGTTGAAGCAGCCGATATAGGCGTTGAGCTTGGCGGTCAGCTGCTGCTGGGCATCCTGCGTAGGCGCGGCATCGGCCTTGTCGGACGTGCCGGACGAGGCGGGCGGCTTGCCACCACAGGCGACCAGGGCAAGCGACAACAACGCAGCGAGCAGCGCTGCAGTGGTACGACGGAGCATCTACGCACATCCTTGTTGAAAACGATTACAGCCGCGAATTCTATCGCAGTTGGCCGATCATGACACTCGCATCGGATCAGTCGAGGAACAGATCCGGCAGCAGCGGCCGCGACGGATCGACCGCGTAGCCGGACAGGTCGGTGATGCCGGCCTGTGCCAGCACCTCGTCATCGATCAGGAACTGGCCGTGGAAACCCGCGGCTTCGCGTACCAGCACTGCATGCGCGGCATCGGCCATGATCTGCGGCGTGCGGCATCCCGCCGCGTCAACGCCGGGGATCATGTTGATGGCGTCGGTGGCGATCACCGTGCGCGGCCACAGCGCATTGACCGCCACGCCCTGCGGCCCGAACTCGGCGGCAAGACCGAGGGTGACGAAGCTCATGCCCATCTTCGCCAGCGTGTAGCCGGTATGCGCGCCCCACCACTTCGGTTCCAGGCTCGGCGGCGGCGCCAGGGTGAGGATGTGTGGATTCGGGGCCTGCCGCAGGTACGGCAGGCAGGCCTGTGCGCACAGGAAACTGCCACGCGCATTGACCTGCTGCATCAGGTCGAAGCGCTTCATCGGTGTCTCCAGCGTGCCGCGCAGCCAGATCGCGCTGGCATTGTTGACCAGGATGTCGATGCCACCGAAGGTATCGACCGTAGCGGCGACGGCCGCCTGCACCTGCTCTTCCTCGCGGATGTCGCATTTCAACGCCAGGCCCTGGCCGCCGGCCGCATTCACCGCATCGGCAGCGCTGTGGATGGTGCCCGGCAACTTCGGGTTAGGCACCGACGACTTGGCCGCGATGGCCACGTTGGCACCATCGCGCGCGGCACGCAGCGCGATCGCCAGGCCGATGCCACGCGAGGCACCGGTGATGAAAAGGGTCTTGCCCTGCAGACTGCCCACGTTCCAGACTCCAGCGTATGCAATGAGCGGCTAGTATGCCGCGGCGACGCGGAGTTCACCCCGTCTTGACGATACTCGGGCCTCCAGTCAACGCACGAGGTCCACGCCATGCGCCGTTCCCGTCTGCTGCTGCCTGCCCTCGCACTCGCCCTGATGACCGCCTGCCAGGGCAGCTCGCCCGAGCCCGGCAAGGAACCCGTCGCCACGGACACCCCCAGCGCGGAGAAGGCAGCGACCGATGGCCGGATGCGCTGGAGCGAGGCGGTGGTGTGGGACGGCGACCTCAACGCCTGCCGTCAGGGAGGCGATGCGGCGACGCGCGACTGCCTGCGCGATGCGATGCGAAGCGGCGGCGCCAGCTCGGATGCAATCACGGCCGCCGAGCAGCTTTCCACCGGCGGCGAACTGGCCTATGTCAGCGCGTGGCATGAGCATGACGGACTGGGCGTGGCCACGGTTGAATATCCCTTCCGCGCCAACACCAACCAAGGCACGCGCCTGGTGGATGCAGGCGGCAAGCGCATCGATGTCGATGCGGTGCAGCTGGACGATGCGCTGCGCGCCGACCCGACTGTGCAGGCATTGCTGAAGGCCAACCCGCAGGCGACGCCGTTCGCACCGGCGCAGGCCGCAGGCACCGCACCACTGGAAGGCGGCGGCATCCGCCTGCTGTACCGCACGCCGCTGCGCGACTGCCATGCCTGCCCGGATGTGGGGCAGCTGCAGATCGGCTATGACTTCGATGCCAAGCGGAACTTCATTGGCCAGCAGCTGGTGCCGGCAACGCCCTAGCGCTCCGGTGGCGCCGGGTGCCGCCGGGCCCGGCCTACCCGTACGCGCGTACCTGCCTGCGCAGCAGATGCGGCACGATCAGCCGGTGCATCGGGTCCACCGGCAGCATGTACAGGCGCCCGAACGCGTTGTGCGTATGCACCACCGTCGCCACTTCCAGCGTGTCACCCTGCCACTGCAGCGCCAGCTGCACGTGCAGGTGCCGGTCGTCATCCTCCAGCACGATGGCATCATCGTGCAGCGACTGCAGGGTGAAAATGCCGAGCCGCTGCCCGGGACTCGGATGCTGCGCAGCCTGCACCGCACGCAGCGAACCCAGATCCTTCATCCCGAGCAGGCGCATGCCCTGGTTGCGCAGCGCCATCAGCCCGTCAAACCACGCGGGGACCGTCGCTGCCATGTCGCGATAGGCCTGCAGTGCACTGCGCCCCTGTCGATGGGTGGCGACGCGGCAGGCATGCACGAAACCCGCACCCGCCAGCTGCGGATGCAGGACGCTGGCCGCGCTCGGCAGCGTGGTCACTACGTTCCACCGTCTCACGGCTTCGGCCCCTGCCCTTCGTTGTCTTCCCAGTGCAGGATGCGCCGTGTGACGAAGCGGTAGACCGGCTTGCCGGTGGCGAACCACAGTTCGCGTACCCACGACGTGCGCTTGAGCACGCGCTTCTCCACCGGCGTCAATGACTCGCGGCAGTACATGCGTTTGTGCTTGAGCAGATGGCGCAGATCCTCGCGGGCCAGCAGGCGCATCCAGCGCGAGCGCGGATTGCCGATCACCGCCAGCTGGAAGTCGATCAGCGCCGGACGACCATCGTCGGTGACCAACCAGTTGGCCTCCTTGGCCAGGTCGTTGTGGGCGACGCCGCGCCGATGCAACTGCTGCAGCAGGCGCCGCGCGGCGCGGAACCAGGCGAGGTCGCCGCGCGGCGGGCGCTGGTACATGGCATCGCCGGCCATGAAACTGCGATCCAGGTGGCGGCCATCCCAATCGATCAGCTGCGGGACATCGGCCATGCCGTGGATATGGCGCAGCGCGCGTGCTTCGCGCCGCGCCAGCCACCACGCCGGCAGGCGCAGCCACAGCGGCGTCGCCCCCAGATCGCGGCGCACGAACGGCCCGTCGGGGCCCTCCATACGAAGGATGCGGCCGAAGCTGTCGGCCTTCAATGCATGTGGTGGGACGTCTGGCGAATGCGGCATGGCGCCATTCTAGGCGATGCCGACGGTGGCAAACGGTCGGCAAGCGGCTGGGAACCAGTCACCTTCACGCCCTTATAATCGGGCAATGGACTCTTCATGGATCGACGCCACCCTCGCGTGGATTGCCGCTCATCCCGTGCTGGCGGGCGCGGTCATTTTTCTGATCGCGTTCTGCGATGCGGTCATCATTCTCGGCGCCATCGTGCCCGCACTGCCCCTGCTGTTCGCCGTGGGCGTGTTCATCGGCCTTGGCCAGATCTCCGGGCCGTACGCGGTCGCTGCGGCAGCGCTGGGTGCATTCGCGGGCGACGGCATCAGCTACTGGATCGGCCGCCGCTGGGGCGATCGCCTGCGCGGCGTGTGGCCGTTCAGCCGCTACCCGCAACTGCTGGACCGTGGCGAGAACCTGTTCCGCCGCAATGCCTTCAAGAGCATTCTTGTGGCCCGCTACGTCGGCGCGATCCGGCCGTTCGTCCCCGCCATCGCCGGCATGATGAACATGCCCGCCAGCCGCTACATGCAGGCCAGCGGCATCGCCAGCATTTCCTGGGCCGTGCTGTTCCTGGCGCCAGGCTGGATCCTGGGCGAAGCCTATGACGCGGTCGCGGCCGTGGCAGGTCGCCTGGTGGTGGTGGTCGGCCTGCTCGCGGTGATCCTCAGCCTGGTCTGGGCGATCGTGCTGTACGGCTACCGCTGGTCCGCCGCGCGCATGGATCATTGGCTGTCGCGCCTGCTCGACTGGTCCAACCGCCATCCGACTCTGGGCCGTTACACGGTCGGCGTGCTCGACCCGAAGCGGCGCGAGTCGGTGCCGTTGGCGATGCTGGCACTGATGCTGCTGCTGCTCGGCTGGGGCTGGTTCGCACTGCTCACCCTGGTGGTCGCGCACGGTGAACCGCTTGCGGTCGATCTGCTGGTGCACCAGGCCATGCTGGCGCTGCGCAACCCGCTGGCCGACTACCCGATGGCGGCGCTGGCCTCGCTCGGCGCATGGCCGGTACTGCTGCCGGCCACCGCCGCGGCGATGGGCTACCTGATCTGGCGCCGGCGCTGGATGGCTGCGGCGCACTGGCTGGCCGCGCTCGCCTTCGGCCTGGCCCTGACGCTGCTGCTCGGCGCGACCGTGGATGTGGTCCGCCCGGTCGACGCCAGCAGCGGCTTCGGCTTCCCGTCGGTATCGGTGACCATGGCCACCATCACCTTCGGCTTCTTCGCGGTCCTGATCGCGCGCGAGATGCCCGGCCGCACCCGCGTCTGGCCGTACCTCGTATCGGGCATCGTGGTCAGCCTGATCGGCTTCTCGCGCCTGTATCTGGGCGCACACTGGCTGAGCGATGTGATCGGCGGCATGCTGTTCGGCACGTTCTGGCTGCTGGTGCTGGGCATTGCTTACCGCCGCCGGTTCAACCGGTCGTTCTGGGTCAAACCGGTCGCCTGGCTTTTCTACGGCGTCTTCGCCGTTGCCGCGATGTGGTATGCGCCGCGCAACATCGCGGTGAAGCTGGAACGTTTCGAGCCGTCCCTGCCCGCCGCGCAGGCGATGGATATGCAGGCGTGGTGGCAGCACGACTGGTCCGCGCTGCCGGCGCGCCGCAACGAGTTCGACGATGACCAGCGCTGGCCGCTCGATGTGCAGGTCGCCGGTCCCCTGGCCCCGTTGCAGGCACAGCTGGAGGCACGTGGCTGGACGCTGCAGGAGCAGGCCGGTTGGCAGGAAGCATTGCTGATGCTGGACAAGGACACCGGTGCGGAGCAGCTGCCGGTCTTGCCGGCAACGCTGGACACGCGCGTGGAAGCATTGCTGATGGTGCGCCAGGGGGCGCGTCCGGACGAGCGCTACGTGCTGCGCCTGTGGCCGGCCGCCGTGCAGCTGCAGCCGGGCGACACGCCACTGTGGCTGGGCAGCGCACAGACCCTGCGCTACGAGCGCCACTTCCAGTGGATCGGCATGTGGCATCCGCTGCGCGGCGTGGATCCAGCCTTGAACGCGGTGAAGGACGCCGTGCAGGACCTGCCGCAACGCGAGGATGTGCACGGCGAAACCGGGTTGCCGGTACTGCGGTTGAAGACCGTCGCACCGTGAGGAGCCGCCGGGGGGGGGGGGGGGGGGGCCCCGGCGGGGGGGGGGGGCCCCCCCCGCGGGGGGGGGGGGGGGGGGGGCGGCCATCTCCGCGGGCGGGGCCCGGCCCCGCGCCGGGGCGGGGGTTACCCTCCCCCCCCCCCCCCCTCGCCCTCCAGCGCTCGACCATGCCGCTTTACCC